>JANLQC010000348.1:0-1702 GCA_031367575.1 Betaproteobacteria bacterium
CCACAGTTCGCGCGCGGCCAACACGAATGGCTGCGCGCGCGGCCTCGAGTGGTGCGAGCAGGCAATGGAAATCCGGGTATTCGCCGTCGCGTTCGATGATCACATCGAGCGGCTGCGGTGCGAGTTCGGCAACGATTGTGAGCAGATCGAATACCTCGTTCGGTACGTCGTGGACGTGATCGTCCAATAGCCGCCTGCGCGGCGTCGCCAGGTTTCCGTCATCAATCGATGGCTCAGCGATCCACTTGCCGCCGCTCAAATGCACGGCGCGCACGCGATTGAGCGGAAAGCGCAGCATCAGTTCCGTCGGGTCGGTGCCGAAATTGCGTGCGTTTGCGTAGAGATTGTGCAGGTCCAGCAGCAGATCCGCGCCGCTGCCGTCGATGATATTTGTCGTCCATGTCGCCTCATCGAGTTTACTTGCCGGTGGATCGATGAGTGTGGCGATATTTTCCATCAGCGGTATACGGCCGACAATTTGTGTCGCGCGCTGGATGTTGGCAATGGCGGCATCAACGTTTTGTGCGGTGCGCGGCGGGGCGGCGAGATGGCCGATTTCAATGCCACCCGCGCGCACGAAGGCAAGGTGCTCGGACCATGATTCCGGCTGCAAATTTTCGACCAGCCGCGCCATGCTGTCGATGCGTCGGGTTGCGGTCGATTCACTTCCTGCAAGACCCATTGCCACCCCGTGCAGCGTGATGGGCACCTGCGCGGCCAGCGTGGTGAGCGCACGCAATTCCCGTTGGGGTGCGCGGAAGTAATCGTCGGCGATGATTTCGATCAGATCGATGCGATCCAAGTGGGTAAAAATGCCCGCCGCCAGTTCGCCGCGCCAGCCGATGCCGACACGGTCTGCACGCGGTGCATGCCTCAATGGTTCAGCCACCGCAACCGCCGCCGCCGCATCCGCCGCCGCAACTGCTGCCGCCGCTGCATGATGAGGATGAGCCGCAACTGCTGCTACTGCAACCGCTGCCGCTACCCGATTTCGCCGAATATAGTTTTGCCATGAACGGGAAACTCGCGGCGGGTAACGCGGCGAGGCCAAATACTGCCGCCAGCAGTGCGGCTTCATTGGTCTGCCCGCCCGCGCGCAATGTGTTGGCGCGGCCCTTCAATCGTGAGAACAGCGATTTCAAATCGGCGAGCATCGCGTCGCCCGCCGCCGTCCGCCGTCGAAGCCCGGCCCACAGCCCCGCGATGGCGAACGCGATGGTGAGCGCAATCAGGAAGCCCACGTTATGCCGACCTTGCGAAAACGCAATGCTGATCTTGGTAGCCGTCGCCGCGACAAGAAGGCCGAGTGCCAGCGTCACCGGCATCAACCGCTCGGCATACACTCTCCTGTCGGCGAGCAAGTGCTGCGCCTTCAATAATTTTGCGTAGGCGTTGCAGGCCACACGCGCCTGACCTTCCTTGAAAATGGTGTGACTCTCGCTTGATTTCGCGTAGTGCTGAAGAATCGCCTTCTCGATGGGCCGTTGCGCGGCACCGAATGCGTTGGTATTCGTTGTTTTCAGATTTTGTCCGTCCGACGTCAGCAGCGCACGATCCAGCAGCGCAACCGTGGCCACCCGGAGTGCTTCGTTTTCACCGGCGCGAAGTAACGCGATCAGGTACGGATCGGTCATGTTTTGTTGAGGGCGCACATTGGCCGTTTCAGCGTGACGCAGCCATAGTCGCAGCCCGCAAAAAACGG
>JANLQC010000366.1:0-2169 GCA_031367575.1 Betaproteobacteria bacterium
TTGCGGCTTGACGATTTCCGTGATTTTGCCGACTCGCCCGGCACCGGCCGTGAATACGCGGAACTTGAACAACTCAGCGCCGCCATCTACAAATTGGCGCGCTCGGTTCGCCTGCGTGAAATGGAGCTCTCCGACAGTGAACGCAGGTTCAGGGAGGCGTTTGATCTGGTGGGTGTGGGCTTGACGCAGGTGGATCGCGATGGCCGCTTCACGCTCGTGAATCGGCGTTTCTGCGAAATGCTCGGTTACCAATCGGCCGAGCTGATTGGCCGGCGTTTTGTGGATGTCACCCATCCCGACGAGCAGCGCGACGAAGAGGCGCTCATCCGCGATGCGGCGACCGAGGGTCATCCGCTGATGATTACCAAGGAAAAACGCTACGTGCGCAAGGATGGCACGGTGATCTGGGCGCAGCGATCCGGCGTGGTCGTGCGTGACGCGGGCGGCCGACCGATCTATGCGCTGGGCTCGATCGAAGACATCACGCAATACCGCGCGTCGCAGGAAACGTTGCAGACGCTCAATGAATCGCTGAGAGCGGTGGTCGAGACCTCACCGTTGGCGATTTATTCGGTCACGCCCATCGGTATTGTCACGTTATGGAATCCGGCAGCCGAAAAAATGTTTGGCGTCAGCAAGGAAGACGCGCTTGGCAACGAGTCGCCGCTCACCGCGCAGGGGAACGCTGACAAGGCATTGGAGTTGCGGCGCCGGGTGATGGCGGGCGAAACAATTTACAACTATGAGGTCACCCGCCGACAAAGCAATGGCGCGGAAATTGCAATCAATTTATCGGCCGCGCCGCTGCGCGGGGCGCTGCAAGAGATTATTGGCGTATTGGTTACCTGCAGCGATATCACCAGCCTGAAAGAAACGTCGCGCGCGCTGGATCAGCAACTGCATTTCACGCAGGAACTCCTCGAAGTATTTCCGTCGCCGATTTTCTATCGCCGTGCCGAAGGTGCCTATCTGGGATTTAACCGTGCCTGGGAATTGTTTTTTTCCAAGCGTCGTGAGGAATGGATTGGCAAGCGTCCGAATGAATTGCTGCCTGCGGCGCAGGCAATTCTGGCGGAAATCGAGGATCGCGAAGTGCTCGGCAGCGGAAAAACACTGGTCTCGGACGCGGTGGTCGAGGATGGGCGCGGCGTTGAACGGCACATCGTAAAACATATCAGCCGTTTTACCGATGCCGAGGGTCGCGCCGCCGGGATCATTGGGGTTTTGACCGATATCACCGATTTCAAACAGGTGGCTCAGGCGCTCGAAGCCTCCGAGGGGCGTTTCAAGGCCCTGACTGAAAGCGCGATGGATATCGTGACGGTGCTGGATGCGGATGGAATCATTCGCTACCAGAGTCCGTCGGTCAGGCACCTGTTGGGCTTTGAGCCGGCCGCGATGATTGGCCTGTGTCAATTCGATATCATTCATCGCGACGACGTCGCTTCGATGCGAGAAAATTTTAGTGAACTTCTGTCCAAGGGCCAGATGCAGCGCGCGATCGAATTTCGCGTTCGTAGCCACGACGGCGAGTGGCGCACGCTTGAATCGATCGGCAAGAATTGCTTCGATATCCCGGAAGTTCGCGGCGTCATCGTCAACACCCGCGACATTACCGACCGAAAGAATATTGAAAAACGCATTCAGCATCTCGCGTTTCACGACGCCCTCACCGGCTTGCCGAACCGCTCGCTGATGCAGGATCGCGTTTCGCAGGCGATTGGCCGCGCCGAACGATCCACCAAACGTTTCGCCGTGATGTTTATCGATATCGATAACTTCAAAAATGTCAACGACACACTGGGACACGATGTCGGCGACGAACTGCTGCGCCAGATTGCGGCGCGATTGATCGAATCGGTGCGCACCCATGACACCATTGCGCGTCAGGGAGGCGACGAATTTATCGTGCTGTTGGATCAACTGGATGGCCATCATGGCGCGACCCGTGTGGCGCAAAAAATTCTCGATGCCTTGCGCGCCGCTTTCAAACTTGGTGCGAGCGACCAGCATGTCTCGGGCTCAATCGGCATTGCGCTTTATCCCGACGACGGTCGTGACCCGCCGACCTTGCTAAAGAACGCGGACACCGCAATGTTCCACGGCAAAGCGCTGGGGAAAAACACCTACCAGTTTTTCACCCCGCAAATGAATATCGCGGTCAAGCGG
>JANLQC010000401.1:0-2315 GCA_031367575.1 Betaproteobacteria bacterium
ATCAATTGATCCAGTTGCGCGAGCGTGCCCGCTGCCATGCCGAGGCCGTTCAGCGACAAACGCCCCGCCTGTTTATCAAGCAATCGAAGCACCACACGCTCGCCGTGGCCGGTCGGCAGAGTCGAGACGCGCACATCGACCGGATGCCCGGCAATGCGCAGCATGATGCGGCCATCCTGCGGCAATCGCTTCTCGGCGATATCGAGTTGCGCCATCACTTTGACGCGCGACACCATCGCCGCGTGCAGCGAGCGTTTCGGTTCCACCACATCGCGCAACGTGCCGTCAACGCGAAAGCACACCAGCGAGCGCCGCTCGAAAATTTCCAGATGAATGTCGGAAGCCGCTTCGCGCACCGCCTGCGTCAGCAACGCATTGATGAGGCGGATGATCGGCGCGTCGTTTTCGGTTTCCAGCAGATCGGTGATTTCGGGCAGTGATTCGGTAAGCTGCGCCAGATCGGCCGCACTTTCGATATTGCTGGCGATTCCCTGCACCGCGCTGTCGTCGGCGGCGTTGCCGGCACGATCACCGCCCGCATAGGCGTGCGCGAGGCGGGCGTTGAATTCTTCCGTGGACAGCAGCACCGGCTTGAGGCCTTTGCCGGTCATGCGCTTCACTTCGGATAGCGTGGATGAGGCCGGATCGGGTGCCAGCCAGACTTCGATGTCCGCGCCAATCTGTCTTGCCGTGATGACGCCTTTGGCTTTCGCGAAGTGATAGGGAAGCAGCCTGACCGTCAGCGGATCGGCGGTCTCGATGATTTCGGCGGCTTCGCGTTGGTGCGAATTGGATACGCCCACGATTATTTCTTCTCCGGCAATTGTGGGCCACCCGACGGTGGCAATACTGATTCGCCTTCCTTCAGCGCCTGCCCCTGTTCGTTGCGGATGAAATCATAGCGGTCACCGGTGATCTGATTGGCCGCCTTGCCATCGCGCAACACATATGGCCGCAGGAAAATCATCAGGTTGGTCTTGTCGCGGTTGCGCGTCTGATATTTGAACAAATTGCCGATGAACGGGATGTCGCCCAGCAACGGCACCTGACTGTCGTTGTTCTTGGCGTCATCCTGAATCAGGCCGCCGATCACGACAATCTGACCATCGTCCACCAATACGGTATTTTCCACAGAACGTTTATTGGTGATGAGATCGGCCGAGCGCACCGTGCTGGTGGTGGGCACCACACTGGAAACTTCAATGAATGCCTTCAGTTTTACCGTGTTGCCCTCGGCCACTTGCGGCGTCACTTTGAGCGTGAGACCGACGTCTTTGCGTTCAATGGTCTGGAACGGATTGGTGGACGCGTTGCTCGATTGGGTAAAGGAGCCGGTGACAAAGGGCACGTTTTGGCCGACGACAAATTTCGCTTCTTCGTTGTCCAGTGTGAGGATATTCGGTGTGGCCAGAATATTACCTTTCTGATTGGCTTCGAGTGCCCGCGCCAATGCACCCAAATTCAATACTTCGCCGACACCCGGAATATTGATGCGGCCACGCACGATACCGAGGTTGAGACCGCTGCCGACGGTCGAAATATTGCCGGCCGCGGTCACGATGTTGGTGCCGACACCGCCGAAATTGGTACCGCCAATCACCTGCGCGCCGCTGCGATTCAAGCCGGAAAGATCCTGCCATTGAAAGCCCAATTCAGTCGATGCGCTGGCGCTGACCTCAACAATCAGCGCTTCAACAAACACCTGCGCGCGGCGCGCATCGAGCTTGTCGATCACGGTGCGAAGCGAGTTGTAGATGTGATCCGGGGCGACGATCACCAGTGAATTGGTGGCGGCGTAGGCCTGAATGCTGCTCGCGGGAGACGTGCCGGTGCCCGCACCGCTCAAAGCCGTCGGTTGCGATTGCCCGCTGGTGACGGCAGGTACCGCGGCGGCGGCACTCGTCGATGAGCCGCCAATTAAACCGCGCAACGTTTCGGCGAGCTTGGTTGCTTCCGCGTTGCGCAAATATACGACATGAATATTGCCGTTGGCGGCGGTGGGAATATCCATCCCGGCAATCAGTGTTTTCACGCGCGACACCAGCGCCGGCGTATCGCCGCGCACAATCAGGCTGTTGGTGCGCGGTTCGACGCCGAGATTGAGTTTCGGCGGCAGACCGGGTGCGGAAGGATTCGCGGCGGCCTCGGGCATCAGACTCTTCAGCAGACTGGCGACATCGACCGCGCTGGCAAATTTCAATTGAATCATCTGCACATCCGCACTGGCCGGCACGTCGATGGCAGCAATGATTTTCGCGATGCGCTTGACGTTTTCGGCGTAATCGGTAATCACCAGCGTGTTGTTACCGGGGTAC
>JANLQC010000408.1:0-2025 GCA_031367575.1 Betaproteobacteria bacterium
CGAGGTCGGCTGCACATTGACGCGTTCGATAATTTTTCACCACCTAAAATCCATCCCGGTATCTCTTAATAAGTAAGGAGACAATCATTGGATCGAGTTTGATTGCAACATTGGAGGTCACGCCCCAATCCGTCCCGCCCCGCCCCGTCTGAACGCGGTTAAGTTACCATGGAAGGCAATTTGAAAAAGGAATGCGATGTTTCGCTACGGTCACCGGCTGTTTTCCATCGTGTCGATCGGGTTGATCCTGATCGCGATGTTTCATGCCATCGGGCATTTCGTTGCGCCACCGTATGAATCATTTCTGAGCCCATTGTTGGGCGCGATGCAAGCGTACCGGTTTGAGTTGATGCTTGGCAGCCCGTCAATGATGGATGTTCACGACGGTCTTGATCTCGCGGTGCCGATCCTGTTGTTGTGGGTCGGCACGTCCAACCTGCTGATCGCGCGCTATACGGGTCTGCGCGACAAGCTGATGCGGCGAATTTGCACGCTGAATATCCTTGGCGTCTTGATGCTGGTGGTGCTGTTTGGCATATTCCAAATGGTGACGCTTGCAATCTGTCTTGGCATTGTCGACGTGCTGTTTGTGATCACGCGCTTCAGGTTGCGGCGCAGCCGTTTGCTGCGTGGGCCCAATACCGCGACACCGCCGACAACCAAGTTCTAGCGGGAAGCCACTAACCCTCGCCCAAATACGCCTCACGTACCTTGGGGTTCGCCAGCAACGCGGCCGATTCATCGGCGAGCGTAATCAATCCGCCATCCATCACGTAACCGCGCTGGCTGATTTGCAGCGCGAGCTTCGCGTTTTGTTCGATGAGCAGAATCGTCATGCCGGATTTGGAGACATCGCGCACCACTTCAAAAATTTTCTGCACCATGATCGGTGCCAGGCCCATCGATGGTTCATCGAGCAACAATAATTTCGGGCGCGCCATCAGCGCGCGGCTGATCGCAAGCATTTGCTGTTCGCCGCCGGATAACGTCCCTGCCGTTTGTTTCGCGCGCTCCTTGAGGCGCGGAAATAATTCAAACTTGTGTTCGATATCGGCGGCAATCGCGTCGCGGTCATCGCGAATGTAGGCACCCATTTGCAAATTTTCTTCGATGGTGAGGCTCGGAAAAACGCCGCGCCCCTCCGGCACCAGCACCAACCCGCGCGCGGCGATGCGGTGCGATGCCAGCGCCATTATGTTTTGGCCGTCGTAATTGATCGTGCCTTCGGTCGGGCGCAGCAAGCCGACGATGGCTTTGAGCGTCGTGGTTTTGCCGGCGCCATTGGCACCGATCAGCGTGACGAGTTCGCCCTCGTTGACGTCAAGATCGATACCCTTGACGGCCTTGATGCCACCGTAGCCAACATGCAAATTTTTCAGCGACAGCAGTAGCATGCGCGTCAGGCCGCAATCTCGACGGCGACGCCGAGATAGGCCTCAATCACCGCCGGATTTTTCTGCACGTCCGCCGGTATTCCTTCGGCGATTTTCTTGCCGTAGTCCAATACCGCGATCCGATCACACAATCCCATCATCAATTTCACATCGTGTTCGATCAACAAAATCGTGACACCTTGTGCGCGAATCGATTCCAGCAACGTGCGCAATGACATTTTTTCCGTGGCGTTCATGCCGGCGGCCGGTTCATCGAGCGCCAGAATTTTCGGGTCGGTCGCCAGCGCGCGGGCAATCTCCAGACGCCGTTGATCGCCGTAGGAAAGGTGCTTGGCCAATTCATTGGCGCGCGCATCCAGCCCGATGAAGTGCAGCAATTCGCGCGCACGCGCTTCGATGGCGATTTCTTCCGCACGGGTGGCCGCGTTGCGGGTGATCGCACCCCACACGCCCGCTTTGGTGCGCACGTGGCGGCCGATCATCACGTTCTCCAGCGCGGAAAGATTGGCAAACAGGCGAATATTTTGAAAGGTGCGCGCGATACCGAGTTCGGCGATGCGATTCGGCGTCAGATCATTGATCGGTTTGCCGAGAAAACGGAACGTCCCTTCGTCGTGCGCATACAGGCCGG
>JANLQC010000410.1:0-11388 GCA_031367575.1 Betaproteobacteria bacterium
GATGGCGCAGGCGGTGCAACCTTGGGCAAGGCCGCCAACGATGAACCCGCGACGATCCTTAGTGTAGTGCTTGGCAATTTCAGGAACATAAAAACGCGTCTTTTTGCGCCATATGGCGTCGCAAATCCTCGTGATAGTCAACGCTATCGCTGCGGTTTGCTCCTTGTCTGGCCCAAAAATACATCGTTTTTATTTGTTCCAGAAATTGCGAAGTACTACACTAGCAATTCCAGCCAAACCGTTGGGCTGAATAAAAGAACGGTTTAAACCCTCAATGAAAAGTTGACAAGATCAGTATTTCACAACCACATGGAGATAGAACGATGAGCGCAATATCCATACACCCATCCGTTGACAATGGCATCCCGCCCGCCGTGCCAGACTTTGCCGGCGGTACGCTGGTGTGCAAGTGCGCCGAGCAACCCGTCAAGGTGAGGGTCGCGGCGCAGACCGCGCACAACCACGCCTGCGGTTGCACCAAGTGCTGGAAACCTGCCGGCGCGCTGTTTTCGGTGGTGGCCGTGGTAGGACGCGACAAGGTGAGTGTGACCGAGAATGCCGACAAGCTGAAAATTGTCGACGATCAGGCCACCATTCAGCGTTACGCCTGCACCGGCTGCGGCGTGCACTTGTTTGGGCGAATCGAAAACAAGAGCCACCCGTTCTACGGGTTGGATTTCGTGCACACCGAACTGTCACCTCAAAAGGGCTGGGCCGCGCCCGGCTTTGCCGCCTTTGTGTCATCGATCATCGAAGCGGGTGCCGACCCAGCCAACATGGGCGCTGTGCGCGCACACCTCAAGGAACTGGGGCTCGAACCCTATGACACGCTGTCGCCGCAACTAATGGACGCTATCGCGACTCACGTGGCCAAGGCCTCGGGCGCACTGCGAGCCTGAAGGCGGCCTGTGCCACCGGTCCGGTCGGCGCAGTTTGCGTGCGGCCGGGCTTGGGTGTGCACGGCTGCTTTGGCGGCGTGGTCGCAGTAGATTTCGCCGCCACCGACCGTCTCGCGATGCGCACGCTGATACCAAAATGTTATCAGTCTAATGAAATTGCCATCTTTCGGGATTTTCAGGCGCTCAATATAGTTTGCCGGCACCACCGCAAGCTCCGCGCTGCCGCTCGCGAACCAGCCTATTTTTATCAAAAATACCAGGAGTAAATAATGCGCAACGCTTTACGGGCCACGACGGCCATCCTGTTAGCCATGCCGAGTGCCGCCTTTGCTCAGGCAGCGCCCGCATCCGATGCCCCTGCCGCGCCGTCGGTGGTGGCGCCAGTCAAACCGCCCGGCCCCAGTAATGAGTTGCCCGAAATCACGGTGACAGCGCAGCGGCAGACAGAAAACGCGCAACGCGCGGCGGTTGCCATATCGGTCATCCAGGGTTCGGATCTCTTGAATGCCGGCATAACGAAGGTGGATCGCCTCGGCGAATTCGCGCCCGCCCTGACCGTTGAGCCGACCAGCACCGGCAATCTGTTATTCATGCGCGGCGTCGGCAACTTTAATGTGGCGACCGGCGGCGATCCTACCATCGCATTCAACTATGATGGGGTCTATATCGGCCGAATCTCTTCGACGATCGGGATGTTTTACGACCTGGAGAGAATCGAAGTTTTGAAGGGACCGCAAGGCACGCTCTACGGTCGCAATGCGACCGGCGGCGCGCTCAACGTGTTGCCGGCCCCCCCAAAACTCGGCGAACGTTCCGGTTACGCCAGCGTCAGCGTAGGCAACTATAAAGCCGTGACCACGGAAGCGGCCCTCAACGCCCCCATGGGTGACAACAGCGCGTTTCGCATGTCGGTAAACCTGGCCAAACACGACGGCTATCTCAAGGACGGCACGTCCGACGAAGATACCAAGGCGGCGCGGCTTCAATTCAAGACTCAGCTGACCCCGGCATTGAATATGCGCATTGCGGCCGATTACAGCCAAGTGGGCGGCGTGGGAAGCAGTGTCAGCTATCTCAGCAGCTACACCTACAACCCGGCGTTGGGCGCATTCACCATCAGACCGTCGGGCCTATCCGTGTCGGAGGGTATCTTTTCCCCGGCTTCGCAAGCGTTTCGCACGAGCGTGAGGTTAATCCCTGCGGGGCGCAATCTCGACGCGTTGGCACCCTTCCCGTTTCAGGATAATACTCACTACGGCGTCAATGCCGAGATCAACTACGAGCTCGCGGGCCTGGGCACACTAACGGTAACGCCCGCGTTTCGGAAGTCTTCGCTCGACTACCTGTCCAGTGCCGGCGCTTTCATGTACCGGCAGCGTGAGAAAGACGAACAAAGCAGCATCGAAGCGCGCCTGTCGGGAAAGAACATCGGTATCTTCGATTACACGATCGGTGGTTATTACATTGACGAGTCGATCGATGCGACGACCGCGCTGAGCATCTCGTTCCAGGGGGTGTTCCTGACGCCCAATATCACCACGCGCTCCACGGCGCCATTCGGGCGGTTGACGGCGCATCTATCCGACACGCTGCGCGTGGTCGGCGGCCTGCGCTACACGACGGACAACAAGAGCTTCAAGCAGACGACGACAGGCGTCAACATACCCTGCGTCGCGGGTGTGCCGCCGAACTGCCCCAATGCCGTGCTCATCCCGTTGGTTGATCGCTATGCCGCGCTGCCTTATGCAACGCTGCCCGTCGCGGGCGGACCGCCTGCGCCACTCGGAACGGGCGCACTACTCGTTCGCACCGACAGAGTCGATGATAGCCGGTTGAAGAACAGCAAACTCACCGGTCGCGCGGCCATCGAGTACGACATCGCGCCGCAGTCCTTGTTCTATGCGAGCTACGAAAACGGTTATCGGTCTGGCGGGTTTTCCGCGGCACAGGGCTTTGAAACCTTCCAGCCAGAAAAACTTAACGCCTACACTCTCGGCCTGAAGAACCGATTCCTCAACAAGCGCGTTCAACTCAACCTGGAGGCTTTCTCCTGGGATTACAAGGACCAGCAAATCCAGCATGTGGGGTTGGACACCCGGGGGATCACCGCCAACTTCACTCAGAATATCGGTCAATCGAAAATTAAAGGTATCGAAGTGGAAGGCCGGGTGTTGGCGACACCGACAACCCTGTTGAGTAGCACTGTCCAGTATCTGGATGCCAAAACCCTGACGTTTGTCTATCAGCAGGCGTATAGCGCAACGTCGAGCCCGCTTACCGGCTGCGCGGTAAGGCGCCGAACGGATAATCCGGCGCTAATCGATGTCGATTGCTCAGGCCTGCCAAATTACAATTCGCCGAAATGGACGGTCAATCTCGCCGCGCAGCAGACGGTCTACCTAGGCGATGATTACAAGGTCGTGTTCGGCGCTGACACGCAGTACAAGACCAAGAAATACACCGGCTTCGCCTATTTGCTCGAGCAAGTCGTCGGTCCGATCTGGAGTTCTAACGCCTAAGTCTCCTTTGGCCCCGACGATGAGCGCTGGTCGATTGCGGCGTATGTTCGCAATATCGAGGATCACCGGACGCCCGTATATTCATCGTTTCATCCGATCGCCAATATAACGGTTGCGGGCACGAGCGCACCGCGCACTTTTGGAATGCGCTTTACTGCGAAATTCTAGTGTCATGCTTGGTATTCAATATTCAATGCCACTTGGCACTTAGCGGCTTGATCGCGTACGCCAACCTTTGCGTGACCCGTGCGTTGGGTTACGGCTTCTCCTAACCCAACTTACGCGAGCTGACACTCAAATTGGACCAGCCGGTGAGGCTGATCGAGAGTTAAAGAGGGATTGTGAAGAAGTTCGTTTCTTCGTTATTGGTATTATTGGTTATTACCGTTGGCGCACACTCGCAAAGTACGGCTCGCCTTGGTGAACTCGTCCAAATCGAGAATGGCGCATTGCGAGGCGCGCCACGCGATCCGCAAGGGGTGCTTGTTTTCAAGGGCATTCCGTACGCCGCAGCGCCCATCGGCATGCTCCGCTGGCAGGCCCCCCAACCTGCCAGGTCGTGGGAAGGCGTGCGCGACGCAACCAGCGTTGGCAATCGCTGTTGGTCCAACGTGCAGGTTCCGGCATTGGCCGGTCGCACGGGAGGAGTGCCTCTGAGTGAGGACTGTCTCTTCCTCAATGTGTGGACAGGTGCTACGGCATCGACCGAGCGGCGACCTGTGATGGTCTGGATCCACGGCGGCGGGTTTCAGTTTGGCACTGCGGGCGACACCAACACGGATGGCGCCTTGCTCGCCCGGAAGGGTGTGGTGCTCGTCAGTGCGAACTATCGTCTCGGGGTATTTGGCTTCTTCGCACACCCGCGGCTCAGGAGCGAAGGCCGGCTGTCGGGTAACTTCGGCATACAGGATCAGATTGCCGCACTTAAATGGGTGCAGGCAAATATTGCAAACTTTGGCGGCGATCCCAAAAACGTCACCATTTTTGGAGAGTCCGCAGGATCGCAAGCGGTCAGCCTCCTGATGGGTTCCCCGATGGCGAAGGGACTTTTTCATCGGGCGATTGGACAAAGCGGTTCATCGCTCCAGCAGATCCCCAGTCTGGCGGAAATGGGACTTCGCGGCGCCGCGTACGCCAGCGCATTGGGCGCGTCATCCGTCGCCAAATCGATGGAGGAATTACGGGCGATGCCAGCGGATCGCATCAACACCGCGGCAGCCTGGGATTTTGCGGGAGGTGCCGCGATGGTGTTCGCGCCAGGCATTGACGGCCATGTTTTTCCGGCCGCCATGGAAGAAATTTTTCGCAAGGGAAATCAAAACGACGTGCCCCTTTTGGCTGGGTATAACAAGCGCGAGGGCTTCCCGTTTCTTGCCGAGACGCTTCCTCACCGGACGGCCGCGGAGTTTCGCGAAGCGGCCCAACGGGTTTTCGGACCCGGCAAGATGCCGGAATTCCTGGCGCTGTATCCAAGCGAATCCGATGCTGCGGCGAAAGTCTCCGCGGAGGAACTGCTTGCCGACATCAGACAGAAGGCTGAATCATGGGCCTGGCTTGCGCTGCATTCGCGGACCGGAAAGTCGGCTGTCTATGGCTACCACTTCGCTTATGAGTCGCCCTATTCGCCCGTCGCCTCTCATGTGGCAGATGTCGCTTTCGTATTTGGCACTCTCGCGCCGCAATTTTTCGCGCCCAAGGCGCCACCTGCCGGCCCGGCAGATCGAAAACTATCGAACGAGATGATGTCCTACTGGGTCAATTTCGCGGCCAAGGGTGATCCCAATGGACCGGATCTTCCACAGTGGCCGGAATTCAGGGCCAAAGGTTCAATGCTTCAGATTCAGGAAGATGGCCGCATTGCGGCAAGCCCGCCCTCAGAAAAGCAGATCGCAAGATTCAGGTTCCTTGACGGTTTTCTGACCTCGGCATCCATGGGGCAACGGTGAATCGACCACGAACTGGCGAATCAGCGAAGACACGCGTACTGATCGTCGGAGCAGGCCCGGTGGGTCTCGCGCTGGCGATCGAGCTCGGCCATCGCTCGATCCCCTGTATCGTCATCGAGCGTAACGATCGCGTCGGCCACGCGCCGCGCGCCAAGAACACCAACGTCCGTACCCGCGAGCATCTGCGCCGATGGGGCATTGCCGACAAGCTCCGCGCGGCATCGCCGCTCGGGGTCGATTATCCGTCCAACGTCCTCTTCGTCACGCGCCTCAATGGTCATCTTCTAACCCGCATCGAGAATGCGCTGTACTGTGCTCCCGGGAAAAATCCGCTCTATTCGGAGCACGCGCAATGGATCCCTCAATACGCCGTGGAAGAAGTGTTGCGCGCCCATGCGCAGTCGCTTCCCAGCGTGACCTTGCGCTTTTCCTGCGAGCTGGTGTCGTTCGAGCAAAGCGATGAGGGCGTGGTCGCGCAAGTGGGCGATGCGCTCGTCGACGGCAACACTTTCAGCGTCGATAGCGACTACCTCGTCGGTGCGGACGGCGCCCGCAGCACCGTGCGCACGGCGATCGGCGCCACGATGTCCGGCAGCTACGGTCTTTCGCGCAACTCCAATGTGGTGTTTCGCGCGCCCGGCCTCGCGCAGGCGCACGGGCATGGTCCCGCAATCATGTATTGGCAAATTAATGGCGACGTGCCCAGCCTGATCGGGCCGATGGATCGCGGCGACATATGGTATTTCATGCCCACGCACGTGCGCGACAAGGTCACCCACGAAGAAGCGCCGGCGCTGATCCGGCGAGCGACCGGAATCGACATCCCCGTCGAGGTACTGAGCACGGACGAGTGGGTCGCGAGCCGCCTTATCGCCGACTCCTATCGCGATCGGCGCGTCTTTCTGGCCGGCGACGCGTGCCACCTTCATCCGCCGTTCGGCGGCTATGGAATGAACATGGGCATCGCCGATGGAGTCGATCTCGGCTGGAAGATCGCTGCCGTATTGCAGGGATGGGGCGGTCCGGCCTTGCTCGACAGCTACGAGATGGAGCGCCGTCCCGTGCACGAGTTCGTGATGGATGAAGCCGTCGCCAACCACGCGTTGCTCGGTAATCAGCTCTGGCAGCCCGGTCTCGAAGACGCCACCGACGCCGGCGCGCGCATGCGCAGCGAAGTGGGAGCGCGGATTCAGGCGGCCAAGCAGCGCGAGTTCAACACGCTCGGCGTGATGCTCGGCTATCGATACGAAAGTTCGCCGGTCATCGAGTTCGAAAACACCGATCCCCCGGCGCACGATTACCTGAACTACGTTCCCACCGCCCGCCCCGGTTCGCTCGCGCCGCATGCCTGGCTGCACGACGGCAGTTCGCTCTATGACCACTTCGGCGCCGGATTCACGTTGCTGGCGACCCATGACGCCGACGCCGGCTCGATCGAGCGCGCGCGCGCATCGGCCCGCGCGGCGGGTGTGCCGCTGACGGTTTTGCAACCGCAGGAGCGCGTCATCAAGGACCTGTACCAGGCGCGTTACACGCTGATCCGGCCCGATCAGCACGTCGCCTGGCGCAACAGCCGCTGGCCCGAGCACCCCGAACCGCTTTTTGCGCGCATCTGCGGCCAGCGCCAGGCAGTGCTCGCTTGATGCAACCATGGGCAAAAGTCGGAATGGACATACACGTTTTTCGAAGGCAATCCCAATGATTGATCCCGGCCTCGCTGGTTCGCTGCAATCGAACGCGGCACTCTCGACAGGGTGCCTTTTTCAGCGTAACTTGGGCAGCTATGCGGGTGGAGTCGCGAGCGATCCGGACCCGCACGCAAGAGTGCTTACCGCCCCACCGCGATAGACGCCTGAGGTTCCGCATTCACTACAATTGTTGATCTTGGAAAAGGAGCAATGATGATCAAGCTGACTGTCAATGGCAAACCCCGTACGGTTGATGTCGAACCCGAGATGCCGCTTCTCTGGGTGCTGCGCGATGTCCTCGATGTAAAAGGGCCGAAGTATGGTTGCGGCATCGCCCAGTGCGGCGCTTGCATCGTGCATCTCGACGGCAAAGCGACTCCCTCTTGCGTCCTTCCCGTTTCCGCGGCGGCCGGCAAGAAAGTCGTGACGATCGAGGGATTGGCGCAGGGCGGACGCGCGCATCCGGTGCAGACAGCGTGGATCGAACACCAGGTGCCGCAATGCGGCTACTGTCAATCGGGCCAGATCATGGCCGCGGTGGCGCTGCTGAAAAGGAATCCGAACCCGACCGACAAGGACATCGACGAGTCGATGACCAATATCTGCCGCTGCGGCACGTACCAACGGATCCGCGAGGCGATTCACGCTGCCGCGAAATCCATGCCGCATCCCTCAAAACCGACGAAAGCGTAAGGAGACGGCGATGCACAACCAGATCAAAACTTCGCGCCGGCAGTTCCTCAAGCAATCCGCGGCGATCGGCGGCGGATTGACGCTTGGCTTTTATCTGCCCGGCGCTAGCGTTGCAACTGCGGCTGCAACATCCTCTGGTGCGGGCGCTGTCGGCGGCGCATTGCCGGGCACCGAAGTGAATGCATGGGTGGTCGTGCGGCCCGACAACATCGTGGTCATTCGCTACGCGCGCTCCGAAATGGGTCAAGGCAGCTCGACCGCCGCGCCGATGATGGTCGCCGAGGAACTTGAATGCGACTGGAAACAGGTGCGCATGGAATATGTTTCGGTAAACGAACATATTCGCCGCCAGCGCGTCTGGGGAAGCATGTTGACCGCCGGCAGCCGCACCATCCGCGAATCGCAGGATTACTTGCGCCGCGCCGGGGCTAACGCGCGTGTGATGCTGGTTACGGCCGCCGCGGAACGTTGGAGTGTTCCAGCATCCGAGTGCGTCGCCGCGCTCGGCACCATCACACACACGCCGAGTGGCCGCAAACTCACTTACGGCCAGGTCGCCGACGCGGCGGGCAAACTCGAACCGCCGAAGGATGTGAAGCTGAAAGACCCGAAAGACTGGACCATCATCGGCAAGTCGCTGGCGCGCTTCGACATTCCCGATGCCGTCACCGGTCGTCTGCGCTTTGGCATCGACGCGCAATTGCCGGGCATGGTGTATGCGGCGGTGGTACAGACGCCGGTCATCGGTGGCACGGTCAAGTCGGTCGATGCCTCCAAGCTCAAGGGACGTCGCGGTTTCATCAAGGTCGTGCCGATCGAAAGTGGTGTCGCGGTCGTGGCCGATAACTGGTGGCGCGCAAGTCAAATGGCGAAGGACCTGGCGATCGAATGGGACGATGGCGGCAACGGCAAGGTCACGAGCGCGAGCATTCTCGAATTGTTGCGCGCCGGACTCGATCAGCCCGAAGCGCCGGTTGCACGCAAGAGCGGCGACGTCGATGCGGCCTTCAAGTCGGCGGCTAAAATCATCGAGGCCGAGTACTACACGCCTTATGCGGCACACGCGACTCTGGAGCCGCAGGTCTGTACCGCACTCGTCAAAAACGGTCGGGTCGACGTGTGGACGTCGACCCAGAACGCCGAGGAGACGTTGAAACAGGCCGCGGCGACGGCTGGAGTGGCTCCGGAGAACGTGGAAGTCCATCGCATGCAGGTCGGCGGCGGCTTCGGCAGGCGCGGCTCTTCGCAGGACTTTGTGCGCCAGGGCGTTGCGATCGCGAAGGCGATGGAAGGCACTCCCGTGAAAATGCTGTGGAGCCGCGAACAGGATACGCAACATGACTTCTATCGTCCAGTCGGGCTGTATCGTTTGCGCGCCGCGCTGGATGCGGAAGGCAATCCGACCGGCTGGATCACCAGAATTGCCATGCCCTCGATTGACGCGACACTGCTCAAAGTGCAACTGAAGGGTGGCATCGACCGATCGGCCGTGGACGGCTTTGGCGATTTTCCGTACGCAATCCCCAATCAGCGCATGGACTATGCGCAGCGCGACACCCATGTCCGGGTCGGATTTTGTCGCGGGGTCGGCCAGTCGCAAAATCCGTTCGCGCGCGAGTGCTTCCTCGATGAGCTTGCGCACGCCGCAGGCAAAGATCCGTACGAGTTTCGTCGCGCCTTACTCGCTCGCGAAGCGCGACCGCTTGGTGTACTCAACGCCGCGGCCAAGGCAGCGGGCTGGGGGAAACCATTGCCGCCCGGCGTGTTTCGTGGCATTGCGGTCACCGAGCCGTATGGAAGCTTTGCCGCATCGGTCATCGAAGTTTCGGTCAGCAATGCAGGTGAGCTGAAAATCCACCGCATCGTCACCGCACTCGATTGCGGCTATGTCGTCAACCCGGATAACGCGATCGCGCAAACCGAGGGCAACGCGGCCTTTGGCCTGAACTACGCTCACCATAGCGAGATCACGATCAAGGATGGTCGTGTCGAACAGTCGAACTTCAACGACTACGTAATGTTGCGGATAGCCGGGATGCCGAAGGTCGAAGTCGTCCTCGTGCCTTCCGGGGGATTCTGGGGCTCGGTCGGCGAGCCGGGCATCGCGCCGATCACGCCCGCTCTGTGCAACGCGATCTTCGCTGCGACCGGCAAGCGCATCCGTTCACTGCCGCTCAAGAATCAGGACTTGAAAAAGACATGAGCGTTTTGTCCATGAGTCAACTGGCGGGCATGCCGCTTGAAGGCGGCAGCCAGCACCGTCACTTTCTGGCCGGCATGGCCGCCGATAGCGGCGCGGTGATTTATGTCGTGTCTGCATGCAACTTATCCAAGGAGAAACGATGATCAAGTTAAACGTCAATGGCAAAGCGCACTCGGTTGATGTCGAACCGGAGATGCCACTTTTGTGGGTGCTGCGCGATGTGCTCGATATAAAAGGGCCGAAGTATGGTTGCGGCATCGCGCAGTGCGGTGCCTGCACCGTGCATCTCGACGGCAAAGCGACCCCCTCGTGTGTGCTTCCCGTTTCCGCCGCAGTCGGCAAGCGCGTCGTGACGATCGAGGGATTGGCGCAGGGCGGACGCGCGCATCCGGTGCAGACGGCGTGGATTGAACATCAAGTTCCGCAATGCGGTTACTGCCAATCAGGCCAGATCATGGCCGCGGTGGCGCTGCTGAATAAGAATGCGAATCCGAGCGACAAGGACATCGACGACTCGATGACCAACATCTGCCGCTGCGGCACGTATCACCGGATCCGCGAGGCGATTCACACCGCCGCCAAAGCGATGCCGCGTACCGCAAAACAGACCAAAGCGTAAGGGGACGGCGATGAATAACCAGATCAAAACGTCGCGCCGGCAGTTCCTCAAGCAAACTGCGGCGGTCGGTGGCGGATTGACGCTATCCTTTTACCTGCCCGCCTTCGGTCAAACCGCAACGGCAGCGCCTGCAGCTGTAATTGCACCAACCAGTCCTGAGGTCAATGCCTGGGTGGTGGTGCGACCGGACAACACCATCATCATTCGCTACGCGCGCTCCGAAATGGGTCAGGGCAGTTCGACCGCCGCGCCGATGATGGTCGCCGAGGAACTCGAGTGCGACTGGAAACAGGTACGCATGGAATACATCTCGCCCAACGAGCAGGTTCGCCGCAAGCGCGTATGGGGAAGCATGCAGACCTCGGGCAGCGTCACGATCCGCACCTCGCAAGAATACCTGCGCAAAGCCGGGGCAAGTGCGCGCATGATGCTGGTCGCTGCCGCCGCCGAGCGTTGGAATGTTCCGGCGTCCGAATGCGTTGCGTCACTCGGCGTCATCACGCACACGTCGAGCGGACGAAAGCTCACCTACGGTCAAGTGGCCGATGCCGCCGGCAAACTCGAGCCACCGAAAGAAGTGAAGCTGAAAGATCCGAAAGACTGGACCATCATCGGCAAGTCGCTGGCACGCTTCGATATCCCTGATGCCGTCACCGGTCGTCTGCGCTTTGGCATCGACGCGCAATTGCTGGGCATGGTGTATGCAGCGGTGGTACAGACGCCAGTCATCGGCGGCACGGTCAAGTCGGTCGATGCCTCCAAGCTCAAGGGACGTCGCGGCTTCATCAAGGTCGTGCCGATCGAAAGCGGTGTCGCGGTCG
>JANLQC010000441.1:0-1863 GCA_031367575.1 Betaproteobacteria bacterium
CCTGAACATGCTGGACGAGCATCGTGAGCGCGTGCTGGAATCGTGCCGCGCCGCGCCCGAGGCACATATTGTGATCATTCACGGCACCGATACGATGGCGCAGACGGCGCGCCTTGTCGGTGCCGCCAAACTTGGCAAGACCATCGTTTTCACCGGTGCGATGATCCCCTATTCGGTGCAAGGCTCGGATGCGCTGTTCAATCTCGGTTTCGCGCTCGCGGCGGCGCAGGCGATGCCGGCCAACACTTACGTAGCGATGAATGGCCGCCTGTTTACCTGGGATCAGGTGGTCAAGAATAAAACACAGGGCATTTTTGAGAGCGAAAATTCTCGCGCCGGGCAGGACTGATGGTCAATGTTGGTGATCAATTGCAACCGTTGGTGTCCGACGGCCACGCATCAAAGCCACACGCCGCGACGATGCATGCTAAATTTCCATAGCTGAAGAAACCGGAGAAGCCACGTGTTGGGAAAACTCGGAGACTTTCTGAACAAGGACATGGGTACCTTGGTCAAGGATGCGGGCAAAGTGCTCAATACCGATGTCGGCGCGCTCGCCAAGGGCGCGGGCAAGGTATTGAGTTCGGACGTTGGTGATTTGTTACGGGATAAAAAAGCGCGGCCAGCGGCCGGTGAAGAGGTCGCACTACCTGAGCCGCCGGCTGCGCATGCGGAGCCGGTGCCTAAAATACCAGCGATGCCTCCGGAGCGTTCCATCACGCGCACGCCGCCGCCTTCGCGTGCCACGTCCGCACCCCCTGCTGCATCGAGCCCCGCCGCGACGGCAGCGCCATTCAACGCCGATGCCACCTTGAAACTGGCACCCGGCGGTGGCCACGAAGCCACCACTGTCATGGCACCCGGTGGCGGCACCGCGGCAACGGCACTTCCGCAATTGGCCGATGATCTGGTCGCGCGCCATACGCGCAAAATGCCGGCCGGGACCAGCCTTCTTGAGTTGCTGCCACATGTCGCCGGTGAATTCGAGCGGCCGAAATCAACACCCGTCGGCGAACTCACCAGCGACCCGGTCACGGCGATGTATGGTGTCACTGGCCACCCGGTCGCGATCAAGCTGGTGCAATGTTGGGATGAGGAGGAGGCGCGGGAGCATCTTGGTGATGTCAAAAAGCAGGCTGGAAACAATTTCCGCATGGGCGAGGATAAAAGCTGGATTCTCGGCGAGACCCTGCAAGGCCTGATGTTCGCCT
This sequence comes from Betaproteobacteria bacterium, assembly GCA_031367575.1. Taxonomy (GTDB): domain Bacteria; phylum Pseudomonadota; class Gammaproteobacteria; order Burkholderiales; family Usitatibacteraceae; genus UKL13-2. The sequence goes on from JANLQC010000441.1 coordinate 1,212, forward strand.
GGACGCGCGGCAATTATTCGTTCACCGCCACCGCGCCGAAGGGCGAAATTTCGATGGTGCGATTCCTGAAAGCCTTTCCCTATTGAGAACTCGATCACCAGGAAGGCGTGAAGCCTGACCGGTGTCTCAAGGAGGAACAGGTTCTATGCCACTAACGGCGCTTCGGCGCGGATGTCCCAAAGTTCTTCCTGCACCGAGAGCAGCGCGCGGATCACCGGATCGTGCTGGCGTTCGCGCCGATAGATGAACCATAGCGTGGTCAAGAGCCGGATGTCGTTCCATAGAACAACTTCACCGGCGGCAACTTTTTCCAGCGCGAGATCCTCGCGCATCAAGGCGATGCCGACTCCGGCTACCACGAGCGAACTGATGACCGCTTCCTGATCCGCTTCGACCACTTTACTCAGCGCGACATCGTATTTTGCAACAAGGGTGTGTACCAATTTGTGATGGGTGCTGGACGGCGGCGGAATGATCCACGGCATCTCGGCGATTTCGGCCCAACTCGCGTGCTGCAGTTTCTTCGCCCACTTGGCTGGTGCCGCGACCCGGTACGTGACATCGCGCAACGGCAGCCCGGCAATGTCGTGGTCGCCAATTTCTCCATAGTAAAAACTCGCGTCGAAGTCGCCTGACGCCACGCGCTCCATCG
>JANLQC010000446.1:0-19334 GCA_031367575.1 Betaproteobacteria bacterium
TTTACCGTCACGTTGGTGACAATCGCCAGTACCAATATCAAAGCCACGATGCCGACACGCGTCCAATCGACATGCGTATTCAGGTTGGCGTGTTTGAGGATTGGCGAATGTTTGTGCTGCTGGAATGAAGCCGGAATGCCACAAACCACCAGCGCCACCACGGCCGCGACATAGGCGTCAAACACCTGGCCCGGGCTCACGCCTGAAATCCACAACATGGTGGTGGTGGTGTCGCCGACCACACTGCCTGAACCGCCCGCATTGGACGCCGCGACAATGGCCGCGAGATAGCCGATATGCACTTTCGCGCGAAACAATTGGTGCGCCATCGCGCCGCCGATCAACGCGGCGGCAATGTTGTCCAGAAACGACGACAACACGAACACCATGACAAGCATGACGAAGGCACCTTTCCAGTCGTCAGGCAAATATTTCGGCAGCACCACCGGCACGTGGCTTTTTTCAAAATGCCGCGACAGCAGCGCGAAACCCATCAGCAGGCACAACAGGTTGGCGAGAATCACCCACTCGTGGCCCATATGCGAAACCCACCCGGACACGCCGGGTCCGAATTTGAAGCCGGTGAACAATATTTTGTAGAGCGAAATCGTCGCAACGCCAATGAGCGAGACGCGCAACGTGTGGTGATGAAACAGCGCAACACCCAACAGCGTGACGCCGAACAAAATAAAATCGATCGGGATACCCGCCACGCGATACAAATCCGGTGTAAACGCTGCCGGTGCGATGCCTTGTGCGTCGATGCCTTGTGCGTTCGCGATCAACGGCAACAGCATCAATAGGCCAATGGCCATCGTGCGCAATCTCAGACTGCCCATCAAGAACGCTTGCATGCTTACTCCGGGCTAGGGAATCAAGATCACGTGAACGCGATACGGCCCATGCGCGCCAATGACAATGGTCTGCTCAATGTCAGCCGTTCTCGACGGGCCCGACACAAAAAACGTCGCGCGCGGCGGTTCGCCAAACTCAATGCGCATCAATGAAAATGCATCTTCCATCGTCGGCACGATGCGGCTTTTCTTGACGACACAAATATGCGTTTCCGGCAACAAGGCGGTGGCCTTGGGCGTCGTCGGTGCGCCGAGCAACAGCAGCGTTCCCGTCTCACCGATGGCGCAAAAGCAGCCGGTGAGGCCGACGAGATCATCCGCGTTTGCGGCCCGGTCATCGTACACAATTCCGGCTGCCTGCCAATCCAGTGCGGCGAATTCCGGCCAGCCCACACAGCGCGGCACCAGTGACAGGACGGCCAAATAACGCGCCACTTCGCGAGGTACGTCTGCCGGGTCATCCAATATCGCGGTGGTGGTGGTCAGCCGTGCGCATTCCTTGATGAAATGGGTCGTCGGGTCGTGCGTGGCAATCGACGGCAGCGGCCCGCGCTGGTGACGTGCGATATGTAAACGCACCTCCGCCAGTTCGGCCTCGGTTGTTTCGCCCGGCTTGCCGGTCTGGCGGCGAATGCGCGCTAGGATGTTTTCGCGCGCGCTCATCGGGTCGCGCTCATGGCGTCGTTTTCTTTGCATTGGCCGCAGCCAAATAGAGTTCGCGAAATGTCTTGCCGGCCGGTGCGGGCATATCGCGCCCTTTCGTCCAGCCGTCAATGCCCGGCAGCGAATGAATCAATTTCTCCTTGCCGCCCAGCCACGCGGCCACACGCGCACCGATGCGTGAGGCGAACCCATACAGGCGCGGGCGCTTGACGAAGTAGCCCCACACAAAAATCGCGAAACGCTCACCAAATGGCCGCAGCTTCATGTCGAATTGCCGCTCGCGCCACTTGCGCATCAGATCCGGTAGTGGAATTTTTACCGGGCACACCACCGCGCATTCGCCGCAAAATGTCGCCGCGTTGGGCAGGTCGCCGGCGTTTTCAATGCCGACATAGGTCGGCGTCAACACCGAGCCCATCGGGCCCGGGTACACCCAGCCATACGCATGGCCGCCGACGTTCTGGTACACCGGACAGTGATTCATGCAGGCACCGCAGCGGATGCAGCGCAGCATGTCTTTCATGTCGCTGCCGACCAGCTTGGTGCGCCCGGCATCGACCAGCACAATATGCATTTGCTCGGGGCCATCGGTCTCGCCGGGTGCCTTGACACCGGTGGTCAGCGTCAAATAATTGGCAATCGATTGGCCGATCGCGGAACGCGGCAACAGGCGAATGAGCGTCGCAAAATCCTCCATTGTCGGGATGACTTTTTCAATGCCGGTCACCACGCAATGAATGCGCGGCAGTGTGGTCACCAGATCGGCATTGCCTTCGTTTGTCACCGTTAGCGTCGTGCCGGTTTCGGCGATAACGAAATTGGCACCCGAGACGCCCATGTCGGCACCGAGAAAATGACTGCGCAATTGTTCGCGCGCTTCTCGCGTCATCGCGGGGATATCGGTCAAGCGCGGTTTGTGATGCGCGTGCATGAATAATTCCGCGACCTGCTCTTTGGATTTGTGTACGGCCGGTGCGACGATGTGCGAAGGAGGCTCGTCAGCCAATTGCAAAATATATTCGCCGAGATCGGTTTCCATGACGTGAATCCCCGCGCCGATCAACGCATCGTTCAACGCGATTTCCTCGGTCACCATCGATTTTGATTTGGTGACCGTTTTCACCGCGTTCTTTTGCGCGATGCCGAGGACAATTGCGTTGGCTTCAGCGGCCGTTTCCGCCCAGTACACTTGTGCGCCGCAGCGAATCGCGTTGCGCTCAAATTCGATCAGATAAGCATCCAGATTATCGATCACGCGGTCGCGTAACGCCGCAGCGTGAGTGCGAATGTCTTCCCAGTTATCGACTTCAGCAACGCCAACTGCGCGGCCATCGACAAACTTGCCCTTGGATTTTTTCAGCGCTTTCTGCAATACGGCGTCGTTGAGCTTGATACTCGCCGTTTGTTTGAAGTGCATGCTTTGGATTTGCAAAAAATCGCTCCCAAAAAATAATTGCGCCTGCAAAAAAATCCTGTCGTCCCGGCGCAGGCCAGGCGCCAATTTTCGTCACCATCCGACACAGCAGTGCACTTGGATCCCGGCCTTCGCCGGGACGACAGTGCCGCAGACTCGCAGGGACTTGGTACTGCAAAGCACTTGGATCCCGGCCTTCGCCGGGACGACAGTGCTGCCGAGCTTCGGAAGCGCACAACTATTTAGATCGTCATTCGGCGCGGCTTTTCGAGGCAAAATGCTCCGAGAACCGCGCCAGTGCTAGTGTCTCGTCCGCCGGGAGCTTCTAAAAACCCGTCGTTCCGGCGTAGGCCGGAACCCAGTCCTTCGTAACTCATTGATCATACGATAGGCTGGATTCCGGCCCCCGGCCTACTGCCTGCCGGGGCAGGCTCCGCCGGAATGACGAAATATTGAGGTTAATAGAAGTTAGAAGTACCCCGTGGCTGCATCCGTGTTCATCTGTGACAAAAGCGCTTTTCACGATGTCATCCCGGCGGCAACTTCCGCGAAGTGATACACCTTGGTTTTCATATCGCCATTGCGCCTCAGGCGGCCTTCGATATTCAACAGACAACCGAGATCGCCGCCGACAATTGCATCCGCCCCGGTCACACCGATGTTGACGCATTTATTCTCCGCCATGCGGGTGGAGATTTCGCCCAGCTTGATGGAAAAGGTGCCGCCGAAGCCACAACATTTTTCGGCATCCTGCATTTCGATCAACGTGCAGCCGGATTTTGCCAGCAGCGCGCGCGGCTGTTGCTTGATGCCTAGTTCACGCAATCCTGAGCAGCTATCGTGATAGGTGATGGTGCCGTCAAAGTTTTTCGCGGGTGGCGGGATCCTCAACACATTGACGAGAAAATCGGACAACTCATGCCACTTCGCGGCGAGCGCGCGGACTTCGGCCTCTTCGGGTTCAGCTTTGAACAAGTCCTCGACCGCATGAACTTTCATTTGGCCCGAACACGATCCCGACGGTGCCACCACATAATCGCAATCGCGAAATTCGGCGAGTACTTTTTTGGCGAGAACTTTGGCGACCTCGCGCGCACCCGAGTTGTAGCCCGGCTGGCCGCAACAGGTTTGGCTGGAGGGCACAACAACGTCGCAGCCGGCGTCCTGCAACAATTTCAGCGCCGCGAAGCCAATGTTGGGGCGCACCAGATCGACGAGGCAGGTGACAAAGAGGCCGACTTTCATGGCCACATCTTAGCGCATACCGAATGGAATTGATGCGCCCGGCATCAGGACAGTGCTTTATTGTGGAGCAATGGCGGCGATGAAAACGACAACGCCGGGCGTGCCCGGCGTTGCAGAACGATGACCGAAAAAACTAACCGGCCTTTGTCCCCAGCGCCGCCAAATGTTTGCCGGTCTCAAGCCATTTCTTGATGCGATTGGCGTCGCCCATGCGCGTCAGCTTTCCCCAGGAATCGAGCAATACGATCACGACAGGATTGTTGCCGATGGTCGCGTGCATTACCAGGCATTTTCCGGCTTCGTTGATGTAGCCGGTTTTGGAAAGTCCGATATCCCAGCTTGAAGAGCGCACCAGCGCGTTGGTGTTATTGAAACCGAGCGAGCGCTTGCTGTTCGGCAACGTCACGTGCAATTCGCGTGTGGTCGAGTATTCGCGGATTTGTGGAAAGGTTGACGCTTCCGCGACCAGCAACGCGAGATCCTGTGGGCTTGCGACGTTGGTCGGCGATAAACCGGTCGCATCGACAAAACGTGCATTTTGCAAACCGATCTGTTTGCCTTTGGCGTTCATCGCCTCGACGAAAGCGGGCGTGCCGCCGGGATAGGTGCGGCCCAATGCGGCGGCGGCTCGATTGTCGGAGGCCATCAATGCCAAGCGCAATAAATCTTCGCGCCGAAATGCACTGCCGACCGGCAAGCGGGAACGTGAACCCTTGATGATATCGATGTCGGCGCTATCGATCACCACCGCGTCGTCCATGCCGGATTTGGATTCCAGTACCACCATCGCCGTCATCAGCTTGGTGATCGAGGCAATGGGCACCGGACTATCGGCATTCTTTGAATACAGCGAGCGACCGGTGACCGGATCGAACACCATGGCCGCATGCGAAAGCAAATTCGGCGTCCCATCCTTGTCGAAATCCGGCGTCGCGCGGAATTTTTGCGCGACCGGCTTGGTTTTCCTGGCGGCGTCCGCGCGCGCGTCAACGTTTCCGCAGGCGATCAGCGCAGCGAAAAAAGCGGTGGCAATAAACTTCGATTTAGATGACGAAAAATGCGGCACGCGGATAGAATCCTGTAACTTGACCTGACACCTTAACAAAAACAACGGGGTTCTGGCAAGAGTTAATGCCAAATCTCATATTTCAATCGCAACATGCTGAATTTCCCTGCTTAACATGTCGACACCAAAATACCCCCGCCTTGAGACCTTAACCGTTCACGCCGGCCAATCGCCCGACCCAACCACCGGCGCGCGGGCGGTGCCGATTTATCAAACCGCATCGTTCGTCTTTCCGGATACCGAGACCGCCGCCTCGCTTTTCAATCTGGAACGCGCCGGTCACGTCTATTCGCGAATTTCCAATCCGACCTTGAGCGTACTGGAAGAACGCATGAGTGCCTTGGATGGTGCACCGGCGGCCATTGCGGTTGCGTCAGGTCAGGCGGCGCTGCACCTTGCCATTGCCACGCTGATGGGAGCGGGTGCTCACATCGTTGCCGCAAATGCACTCTATGGCGGATCGCACAATCTTCTGTCCTACACGCTGCCGCGCTTCGGCATTGAAACCACGTTCGTCGATGGCCGAAACCCGGATGCCTGGCGTGCGGCGATTCGTCCCAATACCCGATTACTGTTCGGCGAGACCATCGGCAATCCCGGTCTGGACGTTTTGAATGTCCCGTTGGTGGCCGAGATCGCGCACGCACACGGCTTGCCGCTGATGGTCGATGCGACATTAACCACGCCATTTTTGTCTCGTCCGATTTCGCAGGGGGCCGATATTGTCATGCACTCGGCGACCAAATTTCTTTCCGGGCATGGCGTGGTGATTGGCGGCATTCTGATCGACGGCGGCGGCTTCGATTGGGAAGGGGACAAGGAAAACGCAGGCAAATTTCCGACGCTCACCGAACCCTACGACGGTTTTCACGGCATGGTGATGAGTGAAGAATCCACTGTTGCCGCGTTCGCGTTGCGTGCCCGCCGCGAAGGCCTGCGTGACTTCGGCGCATCGATGGCACCGATGACGGCGTTCCAGATTTTGCAGGGATTGGAGACGCTGCACGTGCGCATGCCAAGGCATGTTGAGAACGCGCGCAAAGTGGTTGGTTTTCTCGCATCGCACAAAGCGGTCGCGAAGGTGACGTATCCCGAACTTGAGACCCATCCTGATTGCGCGCTTGCCGCGAAATTGTTGCCCGATGGCGCCGGTGCGGTGGTGAGTTTTGACGTGAAGGGTGGCGCAACCGGTGCCAAGGCGGCGGGGAAAGTGTTTATCGAAAAACTTTCGCTGTTTTCGCATCTGGCCAATATCGGCGACGCGAAATCGCTGGTGATCCATCCGGCCAGCACCACCCATTTCCGAATGGACGTGGCCGCATTGAACGCGGCGGGCATTTCGGAGGGCACCATCCGCTTGTCAATCGGCATCGAGCATGCCGACGATTTGATCGAAGATTTGTCAAAGGCACTTTACGTCGTTGGAAAATTGTCCGCATAGCGAAACATGCGAAGGCGCGAATGATGAAATTTCTTGTTCAACAGCAACCGGCGTTCGTTTACACCGGCGGAAAACCGTTCGATGCCGCCCGGCCAAGCGTGGTTTTCATCCATGGTGCGGCCAATGACCACAGCGTTTGGACCTATCAGGCGCGCTTTTTTGCGCATCACGGCTGGAATGCGATGGCGGTCGATTTGCCGGGGCATGGAAAAAGTTTTGGCACCGCGAAATCAACCATCGCCGCCTCGGCCGACTGGATTGTCAATCTGCTCGACAATGGCGGCGTGAGCCAAGCCGCGCTGGTAGGCCACAGCATGGGTTCGCTGATCGCGCTCGATTGCGCGGTGCGTTATAGTGCGCGCGTGTCACATCTCGCGCTACTCGGTGCCAGTTCGCCGATGCCGGTGTCGGACGCCTTAATGGACGCGGCGCTTCATCGTCCCGCCGAGGCCTTCGACATGCTCAATATTTGGGGCCACGCGCCGCAACTGCAATGGGGCCGCAATCCGACGCCGGGCACGTCCTCGATGATGGCCTACAAACGGTTGCTCGAAAAAAGCCAACCCGGCGCGCTGGCGACCGATCTGGCCGCGTGCCAGGCCTATCTGACCGACGATGTGGCATTGGCCGGTTTCAAGGTGCCGACGTTGATCATTGCCGGCACCCGCGACATGATGACGCCGCCGAAGTCGGCCGAGGCATTGGCCGAGCGCATCAACGGTTGCCGCGTGGTGATGCTTGAAGAAGTCGGCCACGCGATGATGCAGGAAGCGCCGGGTAAATCGTTGGACAAACTGAAGGCGTTTCTCAATCCATGAGGCGGATAATTCTTTTTGCGTTGCTACTGGGCGTGATATTGAACGCGCACGCGCAAACGGTCGTGTTGCTCGATGGCCCGGTAAAAATCACGGCCGAGGCGCGACCAGTGGTGAAAAATGATGGCAATGCGGATGCAAAATTGCCCGCGCGGATTGCCTTGACCACGTTCGATCTCACCATCGCCGACAAAGCGGTCGAATTTCAATTCAGCGTCGCGCAACGCGGTGCGCCTGCCGACGCGCTGGCCGCGTTGAGAGCAAGGATCGGTTGGAAAGACGGCTTCCTGTTATTTCGCGACTATTGCCTCGGCCAAATCGTTATAAAACGCGTTCTGCGTGGCGTGGTCGATCAGGTGTTCCTGTTTGTCGCCGGCGCGAGCGGCACACGACTCGTTCATCTCGGTGAGGTGTTTGCGGGCGATGACTGCGTCGACGAGGCGAAATTCGGTTGCGCGCTGTATCAGGGCGTGTTTACCGACGTCTTCGACGCATTTGAAAACAACACGATGATTGGACGACTCGATGTCGCTGAGCCGCTGCTGGAAATGCGCGCCGTCAACGGACAACTCGTGGTCGATCTCGACGAAACCTGGGGACGCAATCAGGAACGATACACGGCGGGTGAACGCTGCCTCGCGGCGAAGAAGGAAGAGCGCACGGCGGTTTGCATTGATGGCATCACGTTGCGCGGTGCGTATTTTTTCAATTCAACACTCGCGACTTTCACCAAGCGCGCTGAGGCGCTGACGCGCGTCCGCGCCTCAGCGCGCTCGGTACTTTGCGATAACCAAACCGACGGGGAATGCAGTGAATCACTGCGAACATCGGCATTGATGCTGGCAGAAATTCGGCCCGGCGAAAAACCCCGATCACGCGGAAATGTCAGGTCTGTGGCCGTCGTGACCGGAAAGTGAAATGCGTAGTTGAGTTGTCATTTACTCGAGTGCTTCGGCACCAGCTCAATTGATTTCGCCGCTAAAAAATGCTGTTATTCTGAGCGAAGCGAAGGATCTGACCATGACGGGATCCTTCGCTTCGCTCAGGATGACAGCATTGATGAAACTTGAAATCAAGACAAAACTCTAATATTGGCGCGGGTCTCCAGCCGTTAATCCGCCAAACCCCGCGCCAATGCTTGATCTAGCCCAACGTATCCGCCCAGATATTCTTCGCCCACGTCATCGCGTACTGGCCTTCCAGTTCACTCGACGCACCCGATACGCCGCCCGCACCGGGCACCGCTTTCATGGTCTTGTCTTTTTCATCGTACTTGTGGACGGACGCGACATGCACCACTTTGTCGGGCGAAACAAAGCTGTAACAGGTATTGTTGAGCACCGGGCTTTGATTGGGCTGTTCGCCCGCGAGCAAGGAAAGCACCGCAGCCGCGCACGCCTTGCCGTGGCTGTTGGCCATATGCCCGGATTTCGGCATGGCCGGGGCGATTTGTAACGCGTCACCCAGCAAATGCACGCCCGGCACATTCTTCGCCTCATAGGTGAGCCAGTTGATTTCGCACCAGCGTTTGTTGGCGGTGATAAACGGGCTCGCAATGGCACCGGCTTTCATCGGCGGCAAAATATTCAGCACGTCGGCTTTGACGTCATCGACTTCCAGTTTCGCCGTCATTGTCCTGACATCGACATCGACCACTTTGGAGTTGCCGCGATATTCGATGATGCCCGCGTACATCTCGGCCCAGGCTTTTTTGAACAGGCCCGGCTTTGAAGTGACATCCGGGTTGGCATCGAGAATCAGCACTTTCGATTTCGGTTTTGACTGTTTCAGATAGTGGGCGATCTGGCAAGCGCGTTCATAGGGTCCGGGCGGGCAGCGATACGGTGCGGTCGGGATCGAGATCGCCACCACGCCGCCGTCGCGCATCGCTTCCAGTTGCGCGCGCAGTGCCACCGTTTGCGGCCCCGCCTTCCACGCGTGAAGAATTTTCTCCTGCGCGGGCGCGTTGTTGAGGCCGGGAATGTCTTCAAACGTGAAATCGATGCCCGGCGAAACGATCACGCGATCAAATGGCAGGCTGTCACCGCCCGCCATTCGCACCACTTTCTTGTCCGCATCGACTGCCAAGGCTTCGCCGCGCACCACGTTGATGCCGTATTTTTTCGCCAATGTGTCGTAGCCAACGGTGATGTCCTTCATCGATTTCGAGCCACCCAGCACCAGATTGGAAATCGGGCAGGAAATGAATTCAGCGTTGCGCTCGACCAACGTGACGTTCAGGTGCGGACCCCACAGCTTCAAATATTTTGCCGCAGTGGCCCCGCCATAGCCGCCACCAATCACCACCACTTTGGGCCCACGGGCACCCAACGATGCACATCCACCCAAAGCCGCAACTGAAGCGGCACCGCCCGACGATTTCAGAAATGCTCTGCGATTTGTCGACATGTCAGTTCTCCTCATTTTCGTCGGGATTATTTTTTCTGCGCGGCGAAATAATCGCCGAGTGCGGCCGCCTCGGCATCGGAATAGCCCTTGGCGAGTTGATGCATGATGGTCGCTTCGCGTTTTCCTTCCTTGAACGCTTTCATCTGATTGACGAAGTATTCCTTGTTGGTGCCCGCCAATCCGGGGATCGCGCCACCGGCGCTGTTGCCATTGGTGCCATGGCACGCTGCGCAGGTGGCGGCGATTTCCCTGACGCCGTTGGCGGTCAGGTTCGATGCCGCGAAGGCTGGCGGCGGTGGCGTGGCTGCCGCCGGTGCCTGTGAAAACACCGGGCCGACAACGGCCACAAGACTCAACGACAACAAGGTGCGCAAGACTCGAATCATTTTGGCCTCCTGAATGTGGATATTTATCCCGGCATCGGATACCGAAGAATAGCGCAAGTCATGATTGCCTGCATCAACATCGCCACAATTACGCAGGTTGCCATTGGAACAAATTGAAATGCAGTATCCAGAATGAAAAAGCCGCCTGTATTTGACAGGCGGCTTTTCGTCAGGCCGCCGGCAGCAGAACGGTTTGGTTCCCTGCTCAGCTCTCAGTGGTCACCGGCTCTTTTTCTTCACTGATATCGAGTTTCACTTTGTTGTCAGCATCAATATCAATGGTCACTTTGCCGCCGGTGGCCAAGCGGCCAAACAGCAACTCCTCGGCCAATGCGCGGCGAATCGTATCCTGAATCAATCTTGCCATCGGGCGAGCACCCATTGCCGGGTCAAAGCCATGCTTGGCCAGATACTTCTTCAATCCTTCTGTGTAGGTAACATCGACTTTCTTCTCGGTCAGTTGGGCTTCAAGCTGCATCAGGAATTTATCGACCACCCGCAAAATGACCACTTCATCGAGCGGCGCGAATGAAATCATCGCATCGAGGCGGTTGCGGAATTCCGGCGTGAACATGCGCTTTATTTCCGCCATCTCATCGCCGGCCTTTTTCTCGTTGGTGAAGCCCATCGTCGCTTTGGAAAGCTCGGAGGCACCCGCGTTGGTGGTCATGACGATCACGACGTTGCGGAAATCCGCCTTGCGTCCGTTGTTGTCGGTCAACGTGCCGTGATCCATCACTTGCAGCAGCACGTTGTACACATCCGGATGTGCCTTTTCGATTTCATCGAGCAACAACACCGAATACGGATGCTTGGTAATCGCTTCGGTCATCAGGCCACCCTGATCAAAACCCACATAGCCGGGCGGCGCGCCGATCAAGCGCGATACCGCGTGGCGCTCCATGTATTCCGACATGTCGAATCGAATCAATTCCACGCCAAGGATGAACGCGAGTTGTTTGGCGACTTCGGTTTTGCCGACACCGGTCGGGCCGGAAAACAGGAATGAGCCGATGGGCTTGGCGGTATTGCCCAAGCCCGAGCGCGCCATTTTGATCGCGGACGACAGCGCCTCAATGGCCTTGTCCTGACCAAACACGACCGACTTCAAATCCCGATCCAATGTTCGCAACGCATTGCGATCATCCGACGACACATTGCGCGCCGGAATGCGCGCAATCTTGGCGATGATTTCCTCGATCTCCGGTTTGCCGATGGTTTTTTTCTGCTTTGATTTCGGCGCGATGCGCTGCGCGGCGCCGGCTTCGTCGATCACGTCAATCGCCTTGTCAGGCAAATGTCGATCATTGATGTATTTGGCGGAAAGCTCAGCGGCGGTGGTCAATGCCGTTGACGTATATTTCACGCCGTGATGGCTTTCAAAACGGCTCTTCAGCCCTTTCAGAATCTCGATGGTCTCGGCAATCGAGGGCTCGGTCACGTCAATTTTCTGGAAGCGTCTGGAGAGCGCATGATCTTTTTCAAATACGCCCCGGTATTCGCCATAAGTCGTGGCCCCGATGCATTTCAATTGTCCGGACGAAAGCGCCGGCTTCAGCAAATTCGATGCATCCAGCGTGCCGCCGGAGGCGGAACCGGCACCGATCAACGTGTGAATTTCATCGATGAACAGTACCGCATTCGGGTTTTCGGTGAGCTGTTTCAAGACCGCCTTCAAGCGCTGCTCGAAATCGCCGCGATATTTGGTGCCTGCCAGCAACGCACCCATATCGAGCGAATACACCTGCGATTTGGCGAGAATGTCCGGCACCTGACCATCGACGATGCGCTTGGCAAGGCCTTCGGCAATCGCGGTTTTGCCCACGCCCGCCTCGCCGACCAGCAGCGGATTATTCTTGCGGCGGCGGCACAGAATCTGGATCACGCGCTCGACTTCATTTTCGCGGCCAATCAACGGATCGATCTTGCCGTCGATGGCCATCTGGTTGAGATGCAACGTGAAACTTTCCAGCGCGCCGCCGGCTTGTTCGCCTTCGGCATTTTCCGTTTCCGCTTCTTCCTTTTGCCCGCCGGCCGGGGCCGCTTTGGAAATGCCGTGCGAAATGAAATTCACCACGTCGAGTCTTGAGACGCCCTGCTGATGCAAAAAATACACCGCGTGTGAATCCTTTTCGCCGTAAATCGCCACCAGTACATTGGCACCGGTGACTTCTTTTTTTCCGGACGATTGCACATGCAGGATGGCGCGTTGAATCACGCGCTGAAAGCCAAGTGTCGGCTGGGTATTGACTTCGCCATCGCCCGCGACAATCGGTGTATGTTGCTCGATAAATTCAATCAGGGCTTTTTTGAGTTCATCGACTTTCGCCGCGCACGCTTTCAGCACTTCCTGTGCCGATGGATTTTCCAGCAACGCAAGCAGCAAATGCTCGACGGTAATGAACTCGTGACGCTTTTGCCGCGCTTCGACAAATGCCATGTGCAGGCTGACTTCGAGTTCCTGGGCGATCATGTTTTACCTTTCGACTTCGTTCGGGAAACGTTGCTTTCGACGACACCTTCAACGCCTGACCACAGGATCAAGCATACATCCAATATCGGCAACGAAAATCCGCAGCCGATAGTTCCACCTTTGAACTCAAACCTCTTCCATCCCGCAACGCAGTGGATGCTGGTGCTTTTTTGCATGATCCACCACCTGCTCGACCTTCATTGACGCCACATCGCGCGGAAACACGCCGCACACGCCGCGCCCTTCGGTGTGAACCTTGAGCATGATCTGCGTGGCAAGATCCATGTTAAGGCCGAATATCCGCGTCAGCACATCGACCACGAATTCCATCGGCGTGTAGTCGTCGTTGTACATCACCACCTGCCACATCGAGGGCGGCTTGGTTCGCGCCGGCTTTTCCTTGACGTCGGTGTTGCCGTGGTCGTTTGATTTGGGTTGCCTGGTGGCCATGCGACTAAAGTATATTTGCGTTGTTTAATAATAGGGGCAAGGCGGGTCGCATTCAAGCCCTGTCGTCATCGGTAATCCCAACGCACCACGAAAATGCAGCCAATGCACGCATTTCGGCGCTGTCGCGCGGCGATTTGTTTTCACGCAACGTGGCCAAGCGAAAAACCAGCCGAACTATTGACTTGAAAAAAAATAGCCGGTAAAAGGCGGTTTGGAGTTTGGCTTTGAGGTTGTCTGCATTTGCATTTCTGCGGTTGCGGGCCTTGACAGCAAAACGATTCCGGGGCTCTCCAACCCGTTTTGGTAAAAGGACGCACGAGCATGGCAACAGGAACAGTCAAATGGTTTAACGATGCAAAGGGTTTTGGCTTCATTACCCCCGACGATGGCAGCGATGATCTTTTCGCGCATTTTTCGGCCATCGCAATGAACGGTTTCAAAACCCTCAAAGAAGGCCAGAAAGTCAGCTTTGAAGTGACACAGGGCCCCAAAGGCAAGCAAGCATCAAATATCGGTAACGTTTGATCATTCAACGCGCACTTATCGAAACCCCTGTGGCCACAATCACGGGGGTTTTTTATTGGCTTCGCGAAAACCGCCCATGTTGATCGCCTTCAACAAACCGTACGGCGTGATTTGCCAGTTCAGTCCGTCCGGCGACAAGCCGACGCTTAAAGATTTTGTCAATGTGGCCAACGTGTATCCGGCAGGCCGCCTCGATACCGATAGCGAGGGATTGCTTCTCCTTACCGATGACGGCATTCTTCAGGCGCGCATCGCCGAGCCTGGCCGGAAAATCGTCAAAACCTATTGGGTGCAAGTCGAAGGCGAGCCGACCGATGCGGAACTCGATCCACTGCGGGCGGGCTTGAATCTCGGTGATTTCGTCACGCAGCCCGCTGCCGCGAAATTGATTCCGTCGCCAACCGATATTTGGCCGCGCAACCCGCCAGTTCGGGTCAGACAAAGTATTCCGACCGCGTGGCTGGAAATTGGCATTTCTGAGGGCAAAAACCGGCAAATCCGGCGTATGACCGCCAAAATCGGCTATCCCACCTTGCGTTTGGTACGGATTTCGATTGGTGACTGGCATCTGAAAAGCATTGCCACCGGGAAATGGCAGACTATTTCTGTGCCGCCAAGCATGATGCAACGCACCAAAACAATTAAAAAACCCTGAAAAGTGAATGACTTGCAACAACTAACGCGTGTCAAAAATCGTTCACAAACGGATGTCAACCGGCTATAATTCGGCGCGTTAAGTTGTGTGACAGGCATAAATCTGTCTGAACAGACTAACGTTACTCACTCACTCTCAAAGGAATCATCAATGAAAACCATTTCCGCCATTGTTGCCGCGTTGTTCGCAACTGTTGCATTGAACGCCGCTGCTCAGGCTCCGGCCGCTAAAACCGAAGCGCCTAAAGCTGCTGCCGCGCCGGTTGCTGCCCCTGCCGCCGCTCCGGCTGCCAAAGTGGCTGCGCCTGCCGCTGCCGCACCTGCCAAGGCTGAAGTCAAAAAAGAAGAAATGAAGAAAGAAACCAAGGAAGAAAAAGCGGCTAAAGCGAAAGCGGCCAAAGCCGAAAAAGCGGCCAAGGCAAAAGAAGCCAAGGCAGCTAAAGCGGCCAAAGCAAAAGAAGCAAAAGAAGCCAAAGCCGCCAAAATGAAAGCGGACAAAGAAGCTGCAAGTCCTTCCAAGAAGTAAGTTTCACGAATTTCTTGCGCGGCTGGATAAGCTGCGTCAGACAAAAAGGGCGGAACTTCGGTTCCGCCCTTTTTTTCGTTTGGCGCGGTTCTGGCGTGGCCAGCCACGTTCGCATGCGGATTTAACCGCCTTCTGCCTGATAATTCGCACATGTCAAAAGATCGAATTGTGGTCGGACTCTCCGGTGGTGTGGATTCATCGGTATCGGCGCTGCTGCTAAAACAGCAGGG
Source organism: Betaproteobacteria bacterium (assembly GCA_031367575.1). GTDB lineage: Bacteria > Pseudomonadota > Gammaproteobacteria > Burkholderiales > Usitatibacteraceae > UKL13-2. The sequence goes on from JANLQC010000446.1 coordinate 15,152, forward strand.
TTTCGAGGTGGTCGGCCTGTTCATGAAGAACTGGGAAGACGATGACGATGATGAATATTGTTCGACCCGCCAGGATTTTATCGACGCCGCCGCCGCCGCCGACGTGATCGGCATCGACTTCGAGGCCGTCAATTTTGCCGCCGAATACAAGGATCGCGTGTTCGCGGAATTTCTGCGCGAATATTCGGCCGGTCGAACGCCGAATCCGGACGTGCTGTGCAACGCGGAAATCAAGTTCAAGGCGTTTCTCGAGCATGCGATTGCGCTCGGCGCATCCATGATCGCAACCGGACACTACGCCAGAGTGGGCGAAAACAACGGGAAATTTGAGTTGCTGAAAGGCATCGATCCCGGCAAGGATCAAAGTTACTTCCTGCATCGCCTCAATCAGCACCAACTTTCAAAGGCGCGGTTTCCCGTCGGCCATTTACTGAAATCCGACGTGCGCAAATTGGCACGCGAGGCGGGATTGCCCAACCACGCCAAGAAAGACTCGACGGGTATTTGCTTCATTGGCGAACGCCCGTTTCGCGAGTTCCTGCAACGCTACCTGCCGCGCACGCCGGGTGACATGGTGACGCCGTTGGGTATGCACATGGGACGCCATGAGGGCCTGATGTACTACACGCTCGGCCAACGTCAAGGATTGGGCATCGGCGGCACCCGTGATGGCGATGGCGAGCCATGGTTTGTGGCGGAAAAGCGCATGGATAAAAATCAGTTGGTGGTGGTGCAAGGGCACGATCATGCGCGTCTGCTGAAAAGCGAACTGGTCGCGCAAGATACGGCGTGGGTAAGTGGACTTGCGCCCGAACCGGGCGACTATGCCGCCAAAACACGCTACCGGCAGATCGATTCAACCTGCCATTTGAACGCGGCCAACGATGGCGAATTCAGCCTGCGATTTGATGAGGCGCAATGGGCCATCACGCCAGGACAATCGGCCGTGGTTTATGCAGGTGACGTTTGCCTCGGTGGCGGGGTGATTCGTTAGGCGCTCGTTAGGCGTTCGTTAGGCGCTCGTTAGGTGTTAAGACGCTTTGGGTGGCGCAGTGTCAATGAAGGCGGCCCGCGATTCGAGTCTTTCGATCCACGCTTTGAGGTTCGGATTCGCTGCGCGCCATTTGATGTGCGGCAAGCGGAATTCCACCCATAACAGCGCGCAACCCATCGCAATATCCGCGAGCGACAACGCGGTGCCGTTGAAGTATTCCCGGTCTCCGAGTTCGCTGGCCGCCACCGCAATCCCGGCATCGACTTTGCCGAACTGGCGTGCAATCCAATCCTTGCTTTGCTGCGCGTCGGGACGTTTCTTTTCAAGGAACGCGGTCAGGCCCGCGTCGATGATGCCGTCAGCCAATGCTTCCCATCGTTTGACCAGTACGCGATCCCGGCTGTTTTCGGGAATGAGCCGCGAGACCGGACTGATACCGTCGAGGTATTCCACGATCACGCGCGAATCGAATACCGCCAGCCCGTCATCGAGTACCAGCACCGGCACTTTGCCGAGCGGATTGTGCGGCGGCACGCTGCTGTCGGCGGCCCACACGTTGTCCTCGACAAAATCGCATTCAATGCGCTTTTCGGCCATCGAAATCAGGACTTTGCGAGCATACGGACTGGTGTGCGAGGCGATCAGTTTCATTGGCATTTTCGGTTGGCTTGGGGGCGGGAAGTATAACATCGCGGCCAATATCGCCGACGACGCGAAAGTGCACGCGGGCCGCGTGGTAAAATTTTTCGGTAATCTCTCCAGGGTTTCCGATGTTTACCCCCGCAACGCTGCCGCTTTCTCCGCTCACTGCGCTATCGCCGCTCGATGGCCGCTACCAAAAAAAAACCGCCGGATTGCGCGCGTACTTCAGCGAATTCGCGCTGATCCGCTATCGCGTGCAGGTTGAAGTCGAGTGGCTGATTGCGCTCGCGAAGGCGGAAGGTATCGGCGAATGCGCGCCGTTCAGTGCCGCGACGGAATCTACATTGCGCGATGCCACCGCACAATTCTCATTGGCCGACGCAGAACGCGTCAAGGTCATCGAAGCCACGACCAATCATGACGTAAAGGCGGTGGAATACTGGCTGCGCGAACGCTTCGCCGGCCATCCCGATGTGGTAAAGGCGCGCGCATTCATCCATTTCGCCTGCACCTCCGAGGACATCAACAATCTTGCCCATGCACTGATGCTCAAAGGCGCACGCGATGCCGTGCTGCTGCCATCGCTCGCCGCCATCGAAAGCCGTTTGAAGGCACTCGCGCACCGGCATGCCGCGCTGGCCATGCTTGCGCACACCCACGGGCAGGCGGCCACGCCGACCACCATGGGCAAGGAAATGGCCAATGTGTTGCATCGCCTCACGCGTGCGAAGGATGCGATCGCCGCCGCCGCATTGCCGGGCAAAATCAACGGCGCCGTGGGCAACTACAATGCGCACCTCGCGGCCTATCCGGATTTCAATTGGCCGGCATTCGCAAAACAATTCGTCGAAAGCCTCGGCATCGAATTCAATCCGTACACGATCCAGATCGAGCCGCATGATGGCATGGCGGCACTGTTCGACGCGATTGCGCGCGCCAACACAATCCTGATCGACCTTGATCGTGACATCTGGGGATATATTTCGCTCGGTTATTTCAAGCAGAAGGTGAAGGCCGGGGAAATCGGTTCATCGACCATGCCGCACAAAGTGAACCCGATTGACTTTGAAAACTCGGAAGGCAATCTCGGCCTCGCCAACGCGCTGCTGCGTCACATGGCCGAGAAGCTGCCGATTTCGCGCTGGCAGCGTGATCTGACGGACTCCACCGTGCTTCGCAACATGGGTGTTGCATTCGGCTATTGCGTGCTTGCCTATGATTCGTTGGCGCGCGGGCTCGACAAGCTGGAAGCTAATGAAGTGAAGATTGCATCACATCTGGATGCGAGCTGGGATGTGCTGGCCGAACCGATACAGACAGTGATGCGAAAACACGGCATCGATGATGCCTACGAACAACTGAAAGAATTGACGCGCGGCAAAAGCGGCATTGAGCGCGAATCATTGCGAAAATTCATTGCAGGTCTTTCGATATCGGACGCGGACAAGGCTTTGCTGCTGACGCTCACACCGGCGAGTTACATCGGAGCGGCCGCAAAACTCGCGTCGGAAATCTGACAAAACTCTAGTGCTGGCGCGCATTTCCGAGCCAAAAAGCCTGTAAAACCAAGCTGGACGCGGGGTTTCAATTCTGCGCCGACCCCGCGCCCGTGGGAACAATCAATTCCCGACGACGGTGCTTTGGCCCTTCACAGGAGGTGTTGCCATCAGACGAGACGGCTGATTACGCGCCGCTCTTCGCCAATTCGCGCAGAAAGAATTCGGCTTGCTTGCGGTCGAGCATGCCTTTCTTGCCGGTATCGACCTTGTCGAACATGGTCTCGATTTTTTTCATCAAGTCAGCCTTGGACATCATGCGGCCGGAGCTGGTGTAACCGTCGGTTTTTTTCAATTCCAGCAGAAAGTTCATGAACAACATGTCGTCCATCATGCCTTTTTTGCCGCTATCCATTTTGTCAAACGTCGCCGTGGCGCGCTTCAACAATTCGGATTTCGAGATCATGCCGTCCTTGTCGACATCGCAATTCTTGACGAACCGATTGATGTCTTCCTCGGTCGCTTCGGCGAATGCCGCAACTGAAAACGCCATCATGGAAACGGCGATCAAACCCATCAATACCTGCGACAGTGATTTCTTCATGACAACAGCTCCTTGAAAGTGTGGTGGGGTAAGCGAACTGGAATGTGGCCATTGCTTGCCCCGATCCCGTCGCGTGACCACTAAGTCGCAGGCCTTGAAAAAACCTTACAGCGCGAAGTACTTGCCGCTGATATCGAATCAAACGTCAAATTTGATACCTTGCGCCAACGGCAATTCGCGTGAGTAGTTGATGGTGTTGGTGGCGCGGCGCATGTACGCTTTCCAGCTATCGGAGCCCGATTCACGGCCGCCGCCGGTTTCTTTTTCGCCGCCGAATGCGCCGCCGATTTCCGCGCCCGAGGTGCCAATATTGACATTGGCGATGCCACAATCGCTCCCGCCGGCCGCCAAAAATTGCTCGGCCTCGCGCATGGCGCTGGTGAAAATCGATGACGACAATCCCTGCGGCACGCCATTTTGCAAGGCGTTGGCTTCGCTGAAAGTTTG
>JANLQC010000453.1:0-2745 GCA_031367575.1 Betaproteobacteria bacterium
GTTGAAAGTTGAATTCAGGAATGATTCGATAGCCGAAACTCTAGCACCAATGTCCGTTGCGCATCATCGGACTTTCGCCGCGCAGGAGGAGATCCAGGTTTCTTTTTTCCCGCCGCGCGCCAGGTGTGGTTGTTCGCTTTGAGGCTTGGCACCTACGCAAAAGTCTGGCACTGGTGCGCCTTTCAGCAACTTTTCGGTCGGAAAGGCGCGCCAAATGGCGATCTGCGTTTAGTTATGCATTAAATAAAGCGACTCCCAAACAAGTTGAAAAATCGCCCTCGCCCCATGAGTTTCACGTTCAATTTGATTCGACTCGTCTGCGGAAAACTTGATCATGGCGGTTGCCGGACAGATTCTGGTTGGAGTAATCTATTGCGCATATCGCCAATGGTACGTCACACCTATCCCGACCTTTTATTCCAGGAGATAAACCAGTGAAACTCTATTACCATCCCGCCTCCACCACTAGCCGCCCGGTTGCATTGTTCATCGCTGAAAACGGACTCAAACTGGATATGCAGGTCGTCGATCTGTTCACCGGCGAGCAATATCAGGCACCCTTCGAGGCGATCAATCCCAATCATCTGGTGCCGGTGCTGGAAGACGGCAATTTCCGTCTCACGGAGAGCTCGGCGATCCTGAAATACCTCGCCGACAAATCCGATTCGCCGCTCTACCCCAAAGACTTGCAGCAGCGCGCACGCGTGAATGAACGGATGGATTGGGTCAACACGCAGGTATGCCGCGATTTCGCCTATGGGTTCATTTATCCGCAGATTTTTTCATTCCACAAACGCCGCAGCGATGAAGCGCAACTGGCTACCGTGGAATGGGGCAAGAAAAATGCCGAGACGTGGATGAAAATCCTGAACGACAACATCCTTGGTGCCAGCAACGCGTATCTGTGCGGTAACAACATCACCATCGCCGATTATTTCTGCGCTTCGTTTGTGGCCCTCGGCGAAATCACCGGCAGCGATTTTTCTCAGTATCCCCATATCAAAAACTGGCTGGCGCGCATGAAGGCATTGAAGACCTGGAAACAGGTCAATGAAGCCATCGATGGCTATAGCGCGTCACTCAAGGGCACGCCGATGGTGGCGGTATAGCGATGCACTTTTCGGGAAGGCAGGCCACACCATGATTCAAAAACTTCATCACAACGCCTACCGCTGCCGCGATTCGGAAACCACGCGGCAATTCTACGAGGACTTTCTCGGCCTGCCACTGGCCGACGCCCTCGAGATCAAGCAAACCAAGAGCGGGCGGCCGACCGAAACCCTGCATACGTTCTATCGTCTGGACGACGGTTCGTATCTGGCGTTTTTCGAGGCACCCGACATGCCCTTCGAGTTCAAGGTTCAGCACGATTTTGATTTGCACATCGCGCTCGAAGTGGATGCGTCGGTGTTGCCGGTGATGCTGGCCAAAGGCAAGGCGGCGGGGATTGAGACGCGCGGTGTTTCCGACCACGGTTTTGTCCAATCCATTTATTTCCGCGATCCGAATGGCTACGTGATCGAGCTCTGCGCAAAGATGCCGAACCACGACCGGGAAATGGATCCGGCCGTCAATGGGGCGCGCGAAAAGCTAACGCGCTGGACGGCAGGAAAGCCGATCCCGGCGTGACCTGTTGTCGCGCCAGACATGGATGCCCGGAGAGCCGCGCCAGACATGGATGCCCGGAGAGCCACGCCAAATGGCGCTCTGGGTAGGCGGCGCGAAGAATTTGGTGCCAACCTGGAATCGAGCGTCCCTATTCGGCAAATAACCGGCCATGTTTGCGGTCGCATAGACTATTGACGACGCCCATTGCCTGCCGGACTCGGCGCTCAATCAGAAATTCCTTGATACCCAAGTGAGGTTTGAAAATCAATCCGCGCCTGTTTTTTTTCATCGCATTTTTTTCCTGTTCCTGCGCGAACCCGGCGCACGCGCAATACGCGAAATCACCTGACAAAACGGTCGAATCGCAGACCATTGCACTCGTTGGCCTTGCGGCACCGGCGCACATTCTTGTGGACACCTGGGGAGTGCCCCACATCTATGCCACCAGTGCAGACGATGTGTTTTTCGCGCAGGGGTTCAATGCCGCGCGTGATCGGTTGTTTCAAATCGATTTGTGGCGTCGTCGTGGTCTCGGCAAGCTCGCCTCGGTGTTTGGCGCAAACTTTGTCGAGCAGGATCGCGCGGCACGGTTGTTTCTTTATCGTGGCGACATGAAAAAAGAGTGGTCGGCCTACGGCAAAGATGCCGAACGCATTGCCGGACGCTTCGTCGCGGGCATCAATGCTTACATCGATTTCGTGGTGGGCAATCCTGCAAAACTGCCCTTTGAATTTATCCAATTTGGCTACGCACCGGAGAAGTGGCAGCCGGAGGACGTGGTGCGGATCCGCAGCCACGGTCTGACGCGCAATCTCGGCTCCGAACTGTCGCGGGCGATTGCCGCCTGTGGCGGAAACCTCAAGTCCGATGAAGTCCGGTTAATGCTCTCGCCGCCGTGGGAAACGAAAATTCCTGAGGGACTTGACCCCTGCATTCCACCCGAAGCCGCGCGCGTGTTCCAGCTGGCGACGCAAGGCGTGCTGGTGCGGGGTCGCGACCGGCCGCGCGCCGCGAACGAAGGCGCGCGCGATTCCACATCGGATGTCGCGTTGAATGATCGCGCCGGCGATCTGGAAGGCATAGAAGGCATGGAAGGCAGCAACGCGTGGGCCGTGTCACCGGCAAAATCGGCGACCG
>JANLQC010000469.1:0-1775 GCA_031367575.1 Betaproteobacteria bacterium
GGATCCTCGTGGATGCGGGTAACCGTCATCTGAAAATCAAGCGCCGTTTCGCACACATCCGTGAATCCGGAAACCGGTGCGGCCGAGGAGGGAATCGCGGTGCAGGCGAGCGGAATGTGGCCTTCACCGGCAAGCAAACCCGAGGTCGGATCGAGTCCGATCCAACCCGCACCCGGCAGATAGGCTTCCGCCCACGCATGCAGATCGGTGAAATCCTTGTCGGTGCCGCTCGGCCCATCGAGTGATTTCTGGTCGGCCGTCAATTGAATGAGATAGCCCGATGCAAAGCGGGCGGCGATGCCAAAGCGGCGCAGGATTTGCACCAGCAGCCAGCCGGTATCGCGACACGACCCGACACCGCGGTCGAGCGTTTCTTCCGGCGTTTGTACGCCCGCTTCCATGCGGATCAGGTAGCTGATGTCGTGCTGCAGCCGGGTATTGAGTGCGACGATAAAGTCAATCGTGTGAATCGGTTTCGCGAGCAAATCGTTTTTTGCCGACTCGACCCACGCCGCCAGTCGCGCACTCGGCGGACCGATTTCCAGATATGCCGTCAGTTCGCGCTGGTTGTCGGGTGTGTAAGAAAACGGAAACGCTTCGGCGTAGGGCTCAATGAAAAAATCGAAAGGGTTGATAACTGTCATCTCGGCGACGAGATCAACGGTGATGCAAAGTTCGCTGGCCTTTTCCGGGAATACCAGCCGCGCCAGCCAATTGCCGTAGGGATCCTGCTGCCAATTGATGAAGTGTTTTTCCGGCGCGACCGTCAATGAATAACTCTCGATCGGCGTGCGGCAATGCGAAGCCGGTCGCAGGCGTACCTCGTGCGGCGATAGATTCACCGAACGGTCAAAGGTGTAACGGGTCTGGTGGTGAAGCGCGACGCGAATAGTCATTTGTTTTCCGTCATTCCCGCTTAGTTACGTGGCTGCGCAGGAATCCAAGTCGGTAATAGTCCTTCCCCCGCGTAGGCGGGGGCCCAAGTTCGTTCTAAATTTCAACGCTCAAGTCGCGCCAGTCCGGATTTTTCGATTGAATCAAATTGACTTTCCAATCCCGGTTCCATTTTTTCAATTGCCTTTCACGTGTGCGTGCAGCCATCAAGTCTTCGTGAACTTCGTACCAAACCAACAGGTCGATTGAATGCGTTTTGGTAAAGCCGACAACAATTTTGAGTTTATGCGCATTCACACGAGCCGCAAGATTATTGGTAAAGCCGATGTAGAGCGTACCGTAGGGTTTGCTGGCGAGGATGTAGACGTAGAACAACAACATCAACTTAGGCCCCCGCCTGCGCGGGGGAAAGACGGGTCGTTGGCAATGGTGTGCCAGCTGGTCATCCAAATCAATTTAGACCCCGCCGATGCAGCGGCATGGCCAAGTATCGCGCCTGTATCGCCGGCAAGTATTTGAAATTCGATCACCACATCACTCCAACCAATCCGGATCCGGCAATTCGCCGAATACGCGCCTCAATCCGCCACCCCATCGCTGCCGCAACATCGAAAAATACGGGTCGCCCTCACGTATCCGCTGCTGCACCCCGACCCGCAGCGCATCTTTCGGATACCACAGCAAATCAATCGGCAATCCAACCGAAATATTAGATTTAATGGTGGAATCAAACGAGATCAGCACACATTTTGCGGCCTCTTTTTGCGGGGTGCCGGGTGTAAGCACGCGATCCAGAATCGGTTTGCCATACTTTGCTTCGCCAAGTTGGAAGTAGGGCGTTTCGTCAGACGCTTCGATGAAATTGCCTTGCGAATAGAGAT
>JANLQC010000485.1:0-4156 GCA_031367575.1 Betaproteobacteria bacterium
CAATCCTGAATTGCGCGATCGCCTCGCGGCCGAATACGTATTGGGCACCATGCAAGGCGGTGTGCGGCGGCGTTTCGAGGAATATGCGAAACGGGATCCGGTCGTGCAGGCCGATGTCCGTCGCTGGGAAGCGCATCTCACGCCGTTATCCGATCACCTGCCCGCCATTGATCCTCCCGCCCGCGTGTGGTCACAAATCGAGGCGAGACTCGACGCGCGCGCTCCTTCGATGGCCACAAAATCCGCAACCGGATTGTGGGAGAACCTTGCCTTTTGGCGCAACCTCGGTATCGGCGCGGCCACGCTCGCGGCGGCGGTGCTGATCGCGTTCGTCACCTTGAAACCCGTCGAACCGGAGCCGATGCTGACGGCGGTGCTTTCCGAAGAAAACAGCGATCCGCGGGTCATTATTCAGCAGCCGAAAGCGGATGTATTGCTGGTCAAGATGGTCAAGCCTTGGAGAACCAATTCCGGCTTTTCGCATGAGCTTTGGGTGATTCCAAAAGACGGCAAGCCGCGCTCTCTTGGCATCATCAACGCCGCCGCCAATACAAGAATCAATCTGGCCGACCTCGACACCAAACTGGTCAACGGAACGACGATGGCGATCTCGCTGGAGCCGTTGGGCGGTTCGACCACGGGTGCCCCAACCGGTCGCGTGGTTTGCCGCGGCTCGATTGCCTGGCTGCCGGCAAAAGCACGCGCACAAACCTAGGGATCGTCTGCTCAATTGTCATTCCCGCGAACGCGGGAATCCATTTTTCGTCACCAGACCGGGATCTGCGCTCGGCGCAACCCTTGCGGTTGATCGCGGAGATGATGGATGGGGGCTGAATCAGTGCTTTCTTAGCCGTTTTTCTTTTCCGAACTCGCTCGGGCGCGATCGAGCGCCGCGCAAATTTCCACCGCCGCCAGTATGAGGCGCGGACCGGGTCGATACGCATAATCGGCCGTGACGCCATAGATTCTTCCCGCGCGTGCCGCAGGCAGGTTCCGATAAATATCGGGATTCGCGCCGGTTTTTTCACCGACGCTTCGTCCGTACAAAATTGCGTCGGGCGCACGCGCAAGCAATTCTTCGCGCGATGGTTCGGTGACGAGTCCGCGTGCATCGCCAAACACATTCGCGCCACCACATAGCGTGACCAATTCCGAAATGACGTGTGCGCCATTGATTGTCATCAGCGGGCTGGCGGAAATCTGGAAAAATGTCTTGACCACCGATTTGCCCGCGCCTGACTTCCGCAACGCGCCAAGTTGCCGTTCAAATTCGACGGCGGCGGATTCGGCCGACGCGGTGCGGCCTGTCAGATTGCCGATCAAACGCAATGCCGACGCCACATCATTCATGTTGCCAATGCCAATCGCAATCACCTGTACCCCGAGCTCGCCGAGGCGCGCAATGTCGGCCGGACGCGTGCCTCCCTGCCACGCCAGCACCAGATCCGGTTTCGCCGCGAGCAGGCTTTCCCACGCGATGCCAGCCGCGTCGGCAACGACCGGAAGTTTTAGCGCCGCATCGGGATAATCGGTGAAGGTGGATACCGCGACCAATTTATCGCCGGCACCGACCGCGAAAACCAGTTCGGCAAGCGACGGCGCGAGCGTTACCACCCGCGTTGCGGGCAATGCGGGCGCGGCGTGTGCGGGAACCACCGGCAAACCGCAGATCAAGACGAAGATTGCGCCGCGAATCCACCGCGCAGGTGCGCCGGTCGGCAGGTTCACGCCATCACACTCCCGGTTTCCTGCCACGTCGCAGCCAGTGCCCGCCGCCGCTCGCAAGCGTCACGCGCAATGGCGATATCGGCCAGAAAATACGGCAACTCGTCGAGTGAAATTGCCTGCTGGCCATCGACCAGCGATTTTTTCGGCTCCGGATGCATGTCAACGAGCAGCATATTGGCACCGGCAATCACGCCTTGCGCGGCGACGTGAAAAATATCCAGGATGCCATCCGGCGACGCGCCGCGCATGCCGACCGAGTGTGATGGATCGACGCACACCGGCATGCGCGTCAGGCGATGCACGACCGGCACATGCGCAAAATCGACCAGATTGCGATGCGGATCGCCGAAATTGGTTTTCATGCCGCGCAGGCCGAAGACAATTTTCGTGTTGCCTTCCGAGGCGCAATATTCCGCCGCCATCAGCGATTCGTCGAGGGTGATGCCGAAACCGCGCTTCAGCAGAATCGGGAAAATCTTCTGCCGGCCGACCGCCTTGAGCAATTCAAAATTTTGCGTGTTGCGGGTGCCGATTTGCAGCATCACGCCGGTCGGATGGCCGGTGCGCGCGAGCGCCTCGTTGATCTCGTCGATATGCGCGTCGCGGGTGATCTCCATTGAAATAATCTTGATACCGACCTTTCCCGCAAGCTCGAACACCCATGGCAGACAGTCTCTTCCCATACCCTGAAATGAGTAGGGGCTGGTGCGTGGTTTGTATGCACCCATGCGCGCGCATACCTGCCCATGTTCGCGCAGGCAGGCGAAAGTCTGTTCAACATATTCGCGCGTATCCACGGCGTTCAGGCCGGCGAAAACGTGCAGATTGTCCTGGGAAAACGTGACGCCGTTGTAGCTGAAACCGGTATCGTGTTCGTCCGCCTGATGACGGCCGAGTAGGCGCAGTTCGATTGCCATGCCAGATATCTACCCGGCTACTCGGGCGTGTTCTTGCGCCGTTCACGAACGGCGGCGGCCAGTTGCAGCAGCAGTTTTTCGGTGTCAGCCCAGCCGATGCAGGCGTCGGTGACGGAAACCCCATATTCCAGCACCTTGCCGGGTGTGATGTCCTGGCGGCCGGGATTGAGATGGCTTTCCACCATCACACCAACAATTCGCTGATCCCCCGCCGCCAATTGCGCGGCAACGTTGGCCGAAACGTCCATTTGCTTCTGGTATTGCTTGCTGGAGTTGGCGTGTGAAAAATCGATCATGACGCGCTGCGCAAGTCCGGCTTTCGCCAGTTCGTCGCAGGCGGCATTGATGCTCGCGGCATCAAAGTTGGGTTCCTTGCCGCCACGCAAAATGATGTGGCAATCCTCGTTTCCGGCGGTTGAAAAAATCGCCGATTGACCGCCCTTGGTCACCGACAAAAAATGATGCGGCGCGGCAGCGGCTTTGATGGCATCGACCGCAATCCTGATGTTGCCATCGGTGCCATTTTTGAACCCAACCGGGCACGACAAGCCTGAGGCCAATTGGCGATGCGATTGGCTCTCCGTGGTACGCGCCCCAATCGCGCCCCAGGCAATCAGGTCGGCAAAATATTGTGGCGAAATGAGGTCGAGATATTCGGTCGCGGCGGCGAGGCCCAGATCATTGATATCGAGCAGCAATTTGCGCGATAGCCGAAGCCCCTTGTTGATATCAAAACTCTCGTCCAGACACGGGTCGTTGATGAATCCCTTCCAGCCGACAGTGGTGCGCGGTTTTTCAAAATACACGCGCATGACGATGGTCAGATCAGGCTCAAGCGAAAGCCGCAACGCCTGCAAACGCCGCGCGTATTCCATCGCCGCATCGTAATCGTGGATCGAGCACGGCCCGACGATCACCAGCAGGCGATCATCGCCGCGATGCATGATGCGGTGAATTTCCTCGCGCGCGCGAAATACCGTGCTCGATGCCGATTCGGTGCAGGGGTGTTCGCGCATCAGGTGCGACGGCGGCGTCAATTCCTTGGTGCCGCGAATGCGGATGTCATCGGTGTTGTAGGCCATTTCGTGCTCCGCTGTGACTAGGTGAAGGTTGGATTTTTGCTTGGTCATGATTTTCTCATTTCGTTGCATGATTGCGGGTGCAAGGCATTCGGCGGACAAAAAAAACCGCCGGTGTAAAGGCCGGCGGTTTTTGGAAATATGGTGCGCTCAACGTCTGGGCACTACCCTTTCTCCGCCGTCGGCATCGAAAAATGGAAGTACCAGAAATAAAATTTGCGATCAATCACAAAAACATCTTAGCAGGATTCCCGGGTGGTGCGCAACATTCATTTTCGCAGTTTGAGCTGCCTCAATAACCGCGCGCAATGGATGCCGCAAGCCGATCAAACGGCGGTCGGCTTGAAGATCTATGCTGCCCCATTGTTGCACCAGCGCTGTCCTGTCGGTTGCGGGCCGTCGTTGAAGACATGGCCGTGATGGCCGCCGCAG
>JANLQC010000488.1:0-2361 GCA_031367575.1 Betaproteobacteria bacterium
CATCCAGCAGTGCCTTGACGTCCGCATGCAAGGATCCGAACTGCGTCAGCAATTCACGCATATGCGCGGCACCGCCGCCGGATGCCGCCTGATAGGTCATGCAGGTCATCCATTCGATCAAATCCGCCTTGAACAGGCCCGCAAGCCCCATCAGCATGCAACTCACCGTGCAATTGCCGCCGATGTAGTCTTTGGCACCCCTCGCAATTGCGGCTTTGATGACCGGCATATTGACCGGATCAAGAATGATAACCGCGTCATCCTTCATTCGCAGCGTCTTGGCTGCGTCGATCCAATAGCCCTTCCATCCGGCGGCACGCAAATTGGCATAAACCTCGGTGGTGTAATCCCCCCCCTGACAGGTCATGATGATGTCCATCTGTTTCAATGCGGCGATATCTTTTGCGTCTTTCAACGGCGCGCCATTGGCCTCAACGGGTGCCTTCCCGCCGACGTTCGAGGTGGTGAAAAATAGCGGCTCGATCAACGAAAAATCGCTTTCCGCGCGCATCCGATCCATCAGCACCGAGCCCACCATGCCACGCCAACCGACCATTCCCACTTTCAACATTTCAGGTTCCCGACTGATTGTTCAACACTATTTACATCGCCGCGACCACGGCGTTACCCATGTCGACTGTGCCACACACTTTCTCACCCTTGTTCGCGATGTCACCAGTGCGCAATCCTGAACCCAGCGCCTTCTGCACCGCGTTCTCAACACGTTCCGCCTCGCCGCCAAGATTAAACGTATAGCGCAACATCATCGCCAATGAAAGTATTTGCGCGAGCGGATTGGCGATGCCCTTTCCCGCAATGTCCGGAGCGGAACCGTGAATCGGCTCATATAACCCTTTGCTGTTGGCGTCCAGCGACGCCGAGGGCAACATGCCGATCGATCCGGTCAACATCGAGGCTTCATCGGAAAGAATGTCGCCAAACAGGTTACCGCACACCATCACATCAAAATGTTTCGGATTGCGGATCAATTGCATCGCCGCGTTGTCGACCAGCATGTGCGTCAGTTCCACATCCGGATACTCGGGCGCAATCTCGATGGCGATGTCGCGCCACAATTGCATCGCCTCCAGCACGTTCATTTTGTCGATCGAGCAAAGCCGTTTGTTGCGCTGGCGCGCGGTCTTGAAACCGACGTGAATGATTCGCCGGATTTGCGCTTCGGTGTAGTGCATGGTATTGATGCCGATGCGTGAACCTTTCTCTCCTGTGACACTGCGCGGTTCGCCAAAATAAATATCGCCGGTGAGTTCACGGATGATCATCAAATCGAGACCCGCGACAATTTCCGGCTTCAGTGACGACGCGCCGGCGAGTTCGGGAAAAACAGTCGCCGGACGCAGGTTGGCAAAAAAGTCGCATTCCTTGCGCAATCCGAGAATTGCTTTTTCCGGACGATGTTCGCGTGGCAGCGCGTCGTATTTCGGGCCGCCGACAGCACCAAACAATACCGCGTCCGCCTGCTTGGCCAAACTCAAGGTTGCTGGCGGCAGCGGATGACCGTGCGCATCAAACGCAGCACCGCCGACCAAGGCCGTTTCCGTTTCAAATTTCACGCCATCGCGGCGCAACACCTCCAACACGCGAAGCGCTTCGGCCATGATTTCCGGGCCGATGCCATCGCCGGCCATGATTGCAATTTTCATTTCTGGCTTTTTCAATAAATGGGTTAGCCACAGATGGACGCGGATGAACACGGATAAATCCAAAGCAACCGCACTGCCCTACCCGCAAAATCTGCGTCCATCGATGGCAGCAAAAAATTTCAGGCAAACAACCATGGCTCGTTCGCCGCCCGCGCCGCTTCATAGGCGCGAATTTTGTCCACATGTCTCAATGTTCGACCGATCTCGTCCCAGCCGTTCAGCAACGATTGTTTGCGCGAATCCTCAACCTGAAAATGGTAGGTCTCGGCACCGGGCACTTCAACCACCTGCCGCTCCAGATCGACGTTGATTTTCAATCCCGGGGTGGCGGCGACAATATTGAACAAGTGATCGATTTCCAGCTCGGTCAGGACAATCGGCAACAAGCCATTCTTGAAACAGTTGTTGAAAAAAATGTCGGCGTACGACGGCGCAATGATCGCCTTGAAACCGAACTGCTGCAGCGCCCATGGCGCGTGTTCGCGCGACGATCCACAGCCGAAATTCTTGCGCGCGAGCAACAGCGTGGCACCCAGATAACGCGCCTGATTGAGCACAAAATTGGGATTTTGCGGACGCTTGCTGTTGTCCTGCCCCGGCTCGCCATGATCCATGTAACGCCATTCATCGAACAGGTTCGGACCGAAGCCGGTGCGCCGGATCGACTTCATGAACTGCTTCGGAAGGATCGCATCGG
>JANLQC010000557.1:0-2685 GCA_031367575.1 Betaproteobacteria bacterium
ATCAATTCGGCCGCATCCTTGGCCTGCGAGTAAGTGTCCGCGATTATCAGCGCCACCTGGTCACCGACAAACCGGACCTTGCCGATCGCCAGCACCGGATGCGGCGGCTCCTTCATCGGTTGGCCGTTCACGTCGGTAATCAGCCAGCCGCAAGGCAGGCCGCCCATTTTTCCGTCGATGTCCTTGCCGGTAAAAATTCTCACCACGCCGGCGGCGGCACTCGCTTTGGCATGGTCAATCGATTTGATCACCGCATGCGCGTACGGCGAGCGCAAAAAATACGCGTAGCTCTGATTGGGAAAATTCACGTCATCCGTGTATTGCCCGGCACCGGTGAGAAAGCGGTAGTCTTCCTTGCGTTCAAGTCGTTGTCCGATTGCGTTGCTCATTTGATCCTCCAACATTGCGATTCACTATTTCGATGTGCGCAGCGATCCTTGGCTGCGCTCAGGATGACATTTCATTGAGACTGAAATGTCATTTCATCGCCGCGAGGCCGGCTTGCACCGACTTCACGATATTCTGATACCCGGTGCAGCGGCAAATATTGCCGTCGAGCGCCGCGCGGATTTCGTCATCGCTCAATTTGCGGCCCTTCAATTCGCAGGCCCCCAGCACCATGCCCGGCGTGCAAAACCCGCATTGCAAACCATGATGCGTTTTAAACGCCGCCTGCATCGGATGCAGGGTGCCGTCCTCCTGCGCGAGGCCTTCGATGGTGGTCACGCCGCCGCCCGCCGCCTGCAACGCGAGCATGTTGCAGCTCTTCATCGCCTTGCCATCGATTAATACGGTGCAGGCACCGCACTGCGCGGTATCGCAGCCGATGTGGACGCCGGTCAGGTGTCGTTGATTGCGCAGGAAATCGACCAGCAAGGTGCGCGGCTCGACCTCCGCGTTGACTGCTTTGCCATTGACAGTGAGACTGAGTTGCATGATTTCCTCCGGAAAAATCAAGTAAACGAAAGTCGATTTCCCCTCGCGACGGGATGCGGAATTATTTTTGAGCCAAAGGCAAGGGGAAGGGACGCAAGATACGAATTGCGCGAAACAACAAACAGGATACGAGTTTCGCTACCGACAATCACGCTGCGGCGCAACAGACGGGGTTCTTACATGAACCCTGTCTTCCTCGCAGAGCCTGCCCCGCAGGCAGTAGGCCGGGGCAGGCTCCGCGAGGATGACAGGGTAAATAGAAGATCCCGACGGGGAAAGTCAAGCATTGGCGGGGCTTTCCGGGCACAAATGCGCCGAAAGCCTCGCCCATGCTTGAGTTTACCGCCTCGCGTCCATCGGATACGCCGGGTCGTTATACCCCGCCGTCGAAGGATGTCCCGGCGTCACCAACGAATCGACCAACGCTTCATCCTCCGGCGTAATCACGCAATCGAGCGCCCCAAAATAATCCTGCCATTGTGCGAGCGTGCGCGGCCCGGCGATGACCGCTGACACTGCGCGGTTCGCGAGCACCCAGGCAGTGGCGAAGTGGGCGAGCGAGCGTCCGGTGGATTTGCAATGCGCGTTCAATTTTTCCGCGATCACCAATGACTCGGCGCGAAATTCGGTTTCCATGATGCGTTGGTCGCCGCGCCCCGCGCGCGAATCCTCTGCGGGTTTGGTGTCCGGCGCATATTTGCCGGTCAGCACGCCACGCGCAATCGGGCTGTAGGGTACGACGCCAATCCCGTAATGTGCGCAGGCCGGCAAAACTTCGTTTTCCGGCTGACGATTGAGCAGGTTGTAATACGGCTGGCACACCACCGGACCGGGCATGTTCATCTCGCGTGCCATGCGGGTGATTTCCGCGATGCGCCAACCGCGAAAGTTCGATACCCCCCAATAGCGGATTTTCCCCGCGCGCAGCAATTGATCGAGCCCGCGCAGCGGTTCTTCCAGATCCATGCCGTTGAAATCGCGGTGCAGATAGTAAATGTCGATCGAGTCCGTCGCGAGGCGCTGCAAACTCGCCTCGCATGCGCGCGCCATCCAGGTGCGCGAATAGCGCGATTGGTTGGGCGCATCCGACATCTTGTTGCCGACCTTGGTGGCGAGAATCCAATTGTGCCGATGACCTTTTAACGTTTCGCCGACCATCGCTTCCGATTTGCCGGTCGAGTAGACGTCCGCCGTATCGATGAAATTGACAGCGTGTTCCTGGGCGTGCGCGACGATGTTGCGCGCCTCAGCAAGTTCGGTGCGGTCGCCGAACATCATGGTGCCAAGGCACAGGGTGGAAACGCGAAGCGGGCTCTTGCCAGGATTGCGATAGTGCATGTCGGTTCCTTCAATGGGAAAAATGTGCTGGCGCAGGTATGCGGTGCGTTCAGTACCGTGCAATGCCCGCAACAATTGCTTACAGGTGAACCATCGTTTCGCCTACATCCTGCATGGAGGTGGCGCGTTAATCTGGTGCTACTCCATTCAACAACCTAAAGGATTATATGTGGACTCGTAAACTGCTTTTAAGCGCAATCGTTGCGTCAACGTTTGCCGCCGCCGCCCCCTCGGCATTCGCTGCGGTTGACGTTTACGTCAACGTCCCGCCGCCTGCGTTACGCTATGAAGTGGTGCCATCGGATCGCGCCGGTTACATCTGGGCACCCGGCTACTGGAATTGGCGCAGCAATCGCCATGTCTGGAACAAAGGACATTGGGAACGCGAGCGCCACGGCTATTACTATCACC
>JANLQC010000566.1:0-2225 GCA_031367575.1 Betaproteobacteria bacterium
CCGGAAACGGTTTCAACCGACTACGATATTTCGGATCGGCTGTATTTCGAGCCGCTTACGCTCGAAGACGTGCTGGAAATTGTCGACAAGGAAAAACCGGTTGGCGTGATCGTGCAGTTCGGCGGGCAGACGCCGTTGAAACTCGCACGCGCACTCGAAGCAGCCGGCGTGCCGATCATCGGCACCACGCCGGACGCAATCGACATGGCGGAAGATCGTGAGCGCTTCCAGAAACTGATCCATCAATTGGGCCTGCTGCAGCCACCGAACCGCACCGCGCGCACCAATGAAGAGGCCATCGTCAAGGCGCGCGAAATCGGTTACCCCCTGGTGGTGCGCCCGAGCTATGTGCTGGGCGGGCGCGCGATGGAAATCATCCACGTTGAATCCGATCTTGAACGCTACATGCGCGAGGCGGTTAAGGTTTCCAACGATTCACCGGTGCTGCTGGATCGCTTCCTGAACGACGCCATCGAAGTCGATGTCGATGCGATCTGCGATGGCAAAGACGTGTTGATCGGCGGCATCATGGAGCACATTGAACAGGCGGGCGTGCATTCGGGCGATTCGGCGTGTTCGTTGCCGCCGTTTTCACTCTCGGCAGACATGCAGGATGAATTGCGCCACCAGACCGTGGCGATGGCGCACGCGCTGAAAGTGGTCGGACTCATGAACGTGCAGTTCGCCATTCAGGGCGAGGGTGCCCATCAAAAAGTATTTGTGCTGGAAGTGAATCCCCGAGCCTCGCGCACGGTGCCGTTTGTCTCGAAGGCAACCTCGTTGCCGCTCGCGAAGATTGCCGCGCGCTGCATGGCCGGCATGACATTGAAGCAACAGGGCCTGAGCGGAAAAAATGGCGGCGAAGTCATTCCACCGTTCTACTCGGTAAAGGAAGCCGTGTTCCCGTTCATCAAGTTTCCCGGTGTCGATACCATTCTCGGCCCGGAAATGAAATCGACCGGCGAAGTGATGGGTGTGGGCACCACATTCGCGGAAGCGTTTGTGAAATCGCAAATGGGCGCGGGCGTGAAATTGCCGGTCACCGGCCCCAACGCGGGCAAGGCGTTCATCAGCGTCAAGAATGCCGACAAACCCAAGGTCGAGGAAATTGCGCGCACGCTGCAAGAGCTGGGCTTTGGGCTGGTCGCAACCAAGGGAACGGCGGCCCATTTGCAGGCGTGCGGCATTGCCTGCGAGCCGGTCAACAAGGTGCTCGAAGGCCGCCCGCACATCGTCGATCTGGTGAAAAATCGCGAGATCACGCTGATCGTGAATACCGTCGAAGAAGACAAACGCTCGATCCGCGATTCGTGGTCGATTCGCAATGCCGCGTTGCAGGGCCGCATTACTTACTACACGACGATTTCGGGCGCCAAGGCGGCATGCGTCGGTATGCAACATTTGACTGAATTGAGGGTCTATGATCTTCAGTCGCTGCACAAATTGATCAAGGCCGCGTAACCGTTGCAGCCAGACGGGCGAATCATGACCCAAAAATTTTCAAGCCACGGATGCGAAGTCCGGGTGCAACCCTATTTTTCACAGGAAAAAACATGAGCAGTATTGTCAAAGTACCATTAACTGTCGCCGGTGCCGCTGCACTCAAAGCGGAATTGCAACGATTGAAAACAATCGAGCGGCCCGCAGTGATCGTCGCGATATCGGAAGCGCGCGCACAGGGCGATTTGTCGGAGAACGCCGAATACGATGCGGCCAAGGAAAAGCAGGGCTTTATTGAAGGCCGCATCAACGAACTCGAAGGCAAATTGTCCAGTGCGCAAATCATCACCCCGGCAATGCTGGAAGATGACGGGCGCGTGGTGTTCGGTGTGACGGTGGATCTGGAAGCAACCGAGTCCGGCGACAAGGTGTCGTATCAAATCGTCGGTGAAGACGAGGCTGACATCAAGCTCGGAAAAATTTCTTTTTCGTCACCGATAGCGCGCGCGATGATCGGCAAGAACGCGGGCGATGTGGTGGAAGTGCGGGCACCGGGTGGCACCACCGAATATGAGATAGTGGATGTGCGTTACGTCTGACAAACTCCATATTTGGCGCGGGTTTGCAGGGCAAAACCGCCGGAACGCCGCGCCAGTGCTAGACTTTCAACCTGTTGTCGGCAACTTCTTCTCCAGCAACATCGCATCCCCATAACTAAAAAACCGGTACCGCGCCGCAACCGCATGCGCATACGCGCGCTGAATATTTTGGGTCCCGGCAAACGC
>JANLQC010000624.1:0-2199 GCA_031367575.1 Betaproteobacteria bacterium
GCGTTTCTTGTTCTGTGCCGTGCGCATGAAACGTTTGACATGGCGGATGTTGTAGGCCGATTGCCGCCAGTCACTGATTGAGTGGGCATCGCACCACTGAGCCGTGAGGGCGATGACTTTACGCATCGCGTCGTAGAGCAGATTGATGTCGGTCGGGTAATGGACGTTGGTTTCAACCACAAAGGAATCGCAGCGCCCACGCAGCGCTGCGTTTTCTTTTTTTTTGAGTAGCGCGTGCCCGGCGGGGACGACGATCTGGTTGATCCTGTCCAGCAATTCTGGCGTAAGCAGCATGACGTTGTCTTTGAGCGTTTGAAACGCGTAAGGCGCTTTGTCAAACTCGCCATGACCGAGCATCTGGCGCAGGGTGTCGTGGTGATTGACGAGTTCCTGTAGGCGGTCGTAGTCGATATTCAAATCGAGCCTGACAACACCGCAGACCAGAATCGACCAGAGCGTCATGCCGGGACGACCGTTGTCCTTGTTGACCTTGGGTGCGATTTCGCTGGTGAGCAATGCAAACACGGCCGCGCGCAGCGTGGTATTGGTGTAGAGGTGCTGCAGACCGCGCAAAATCTTGGGGATGTCGTCGCGGGATCGGGCATCGAAGATGATCCGGGAGACATCGACTTCGCCGATGTGCATTTGCTGATGTTGGACGACGCGCATGCTCTTTTTCCGCTCTCAAAATGCCACGTTTTACTGCACGGCATTTAGTGTGTTTCAGCTTGAAAACGTTCACTATTTGTGATGCCGGAGATGACTATTTTTTTGTCAAAAAAGACTGAGAAAGCGGGTCGAAGATTTAGCCTGAAACTGATGCCTTGCCCCACGCGGCGATGGAAAGACGGCTCAAAACTGATGCCGATGGAACTTCTTCGCGGTGCCAGATATGCTGAAGTGGCGCGTCGTTGCTGGGGGCTGGGGGGTTTCCGGTCAGGCACTAAATAGAAGAACCCCTCGACAATGATTGTATTCTGCGAACCCGATTTGGGGACAACTTGGTTCACTGATTCGACATCGAATCGAAGCGTCGGCAAATAGCTTCCCAATCAGGCGCGCCTAGGCGGCCAGCACCGCCGCCAACGCAACCCGACGCTGCTTCAGCACCACCGGCAATCCATGTTCGAGCTTGGCGAGCAATTCGTCATGCAGTTTCAATTCCTGCTGCCACTGCGATTTATCAACCGCAGAGATTTCGGTGTAGGTGTCCTGCGAAAAATTCAAGCCATTCCAGTCGAGGTGGCGGTAATCGGGAATATTTCCCAACGCGGTCTCGGTTGCGTCCGCCTTGCCTTCAACGCGTTCGATGATCCATTTCAGCACGCGCATGTTGTCGCCGAAGCCGGGCCAGACAAATTTGCCCTGTGGATTTTTGCGGAACCAGTTCACGCAGTAAATTTTTGGCGCGCCGGATGTTACTTTTGCGCCGATGTTGATCCAGTGGCCAAAATATTCCGCCATGTTGTATCCACAGAACGCGATCATCGCGAACGGATCGCGGCGCACCACGCCGACTTGTCCGGTAATCGCGGCGGTGGTTTCAGAGCCCAGCATCGCGGCCATGTAGACGCCTTCGTTCCAGTTGTTCGCCTCTGTCACGAGGGGCACGGTGGTTGAACGCCGGCCACCAAAAATCATCGCCGAAATCGGCACCCCGGCCGGGTTGTCCCACTCGGCATCGAGCGACGGGCAGCGCGTCGCGGCAACGGTGAAACGCGAATTCGCATGCGCCGCAACGCGGCCGCAATCGGGCGTCCAGGCATTACCCTGCCAATCGGTCAATGTTGGCGGCGCATCTTTGGTCATGCCTTCCCACCACACGTCGCCCTCGGGGGTGAGCGCCACGTTGGTGAAAATGGTGTTGGCTTTTACGGTTTCCATGCAGTTCGGATTGGTCTCGTATGAGGTACCCGGCGCCACGCCAAAAAATCCCGCCTCCGGATTGATCGCGACCAAGCGAACCAGCCCTGATTTTTCGTCAACTGCGGGCTTGATCCACGCAATATCGTCGCCGACGGTGGTGACTTCCCAGCCCTGTTTGGTGAACGATTCCGGCGGAATCAGCATCGCGAAATTGGTTTTTCCGCAGGCCGACGGAAACGCGGCGGTGACGTAATGTTTCTTGCCTTCGGGCGTTTTCACGCCGAGGATCAGCATGTGTTCCGCGAGCCAGCCCTGTTGCTTGCCCATCACGGA
>JANLQC010000634.1:0-4043 GCA_031367575.1 Betaproteobacteria bacterium
CGCGCGAGGACTTAAAACACGCTCACGAAGCCGATTATGTTATTATTAATGAAGACTTTAGCGTCGCATTGCTGGATTTGCAGTCGGTCGTTCGCGCTTTGCGCGTGACCGCTGCCCGGCAGTTGAAGCGTCACGCTGACCTCGTTTCAATTTGACTTCTAAACACCGCACCGCCTGAAACTCAGGCGGCGGGGTTTGTTTTCCTTGCAAAAACCGGAGTTTCCCGATGGCCCGTATCACCGTTGACGACTGCATCAAATTCATCCCCAACCGTTTCGAATTGACGCTGGTGGCCACCGCCCGCGCCCGCCAATTGGCACTCGGTTCGGCACCCTACGTTGACGCCGGCAAAGACAAACCGTGTGTGACCGCGCTGCGCGAAATCGCCGCCGGCCGCGTCGGCACCGAAATCCTGTTGCCGCCCGCGCCGCCGGCACCTGTCGAGATGTAATTTCGGGCCGCAGGGGCGGATGAAACCTTATGGCGAATCCCTCCCCCACCGGCCCGTCGCGCACGCCCGCGTCCTCCGCGCGCGCCACCCGCAAATCATCCCTCCCGCCCCCCCGGCCACCACTGGGCGATATCCCGGATCAATCGCCGCCATTACGCGTGCTTGAAGTCGTCGGGGAGACCGACGACCACGCGATTGCGCTGCGCGAACTGATTTCTGCGTATCTTAAACCGGTCGACCTGGAAAAGGTCGAGGCGGCATTGGCGATGGCGACCGCCGCGCATGAAGGTCAGGTGCGCCAATCGGGCGAGCCGTACATCACCCACCCGCTTGCAGTCGCCAAAATCCTTGCGCGCTGGCATCTTGATCCGCAGGCATTGATCGCGGCCCTGTTGCACGACGTGGTCGAGGATACGCCGACCACCAAAGCCGACATCGCCAAAAAATTCGGCAAGGCGGTTGCCGATCTGGTCGATGGCGTTTCCAAATTGGACAAGCTCCAGTTCGCCACCCTCGAAGAAGCACAGGCGGAAAATTTCCGCAAAATGCTGCTGGCGATGGCGCGCGATGTGCGCGTCATTCTCATCAAGCTCGCGGATCGGTTGCATAACATGCGCACGCTCGGCGCGGTGCATCCATCAAAACAGGAGCGCGTGGCGAAAGAAACGCTGGAAATTTATTCGCCGATAGCCAATCGTCTCGGCCTCTCCGGTCTTTATTACGAATTCGAGGATCTCGGTTTCAAATATTTGCATCCGATTCGCTTTTCGGTGCTCGATAAAGCCGTCAAGGCGGCGCGCGGCAATCGCCGTGAAGTGGTCGGCAAGATTCTCGATGCGGTCAATCATCGCCTGAAAGAATTCAACGTCGATGCGACGGTGACGGGTCGCGAAAAGTATCTCTCGTCGATCTACAAAAAAATGGTCGAAAAGCACATCTCGTTTTCCGAGGTGCTGGATATTTACGGCTTTCGCATTGTGGTCAAAGATATCGCCGCCTGTTATCTCGCGTTGGGCGCATTGCATACCCTCTACAAACCGTTCCCGGGCAAATTCAAGGACTACATCGCGATTCCCAAGGCGAACGGCTATCAATCGCTGCACACCACCCTGTTTGGCCCCTACGGCACGCCGGTGGAATTGCAAATCCGCACCGTCGGCATGCACAAAATCGCCGAAGCGGGGGTGGCCGCGCACTGGATGTATAAAACCATGGATGCGGAGGATGGACATCTTTCCGACATGCAGCAAAAAACCCATCAATGGCTGCAATCGCTCCTGGAAATTCAATCCGGTTCGGGCGACGCGCTGGAGTTTTTGGAGCACATCAAGGTCGATCTGTTTCCCGACGAAGTGTATGTGTTCTCGCCGCGCGGCAAGATTCACTCGTTGCGCAAGGGTGCCACCCCGATCGATTTCGCCTACGCGATTCACTCCGATATCGGCAACCGCGCCATCGGCGTGCGCATCAACGATGAAAACGTGCCGCTATCCACCCGGCTGAAAAACGGCGACCGCGTCGAGATCATCACCGAACCGGGGGCTCGTCCCAGCCCGGCCTGGCTCAACTATGCCACCACCGGCCGCGCGCGCTCGCAGATTCGCCATTACCTGAAAACCATGCAGCAATCGGAATCGGTGGAGCTGGGTGAATTGCTGCTGATTCAGTCAGTGCGCTCGCTCAATTTCGATCCGAATGCGATCGGCCGGATTCACTGGAATCGCCTGTTGAAAGGCGACCACGTCAAATCCAAAGAAGCGGTGCTCTCCGAAATCGGTTTGGGCAAACGTCTCGCGGTGGTGGTCGCGCGCAAATTGTTTGCGGTCTCCGATCTGGTGTCGCCGGAACACAAACTGCGTGACGCGATCACCATTCGCGGCACCGAAGACATGGCGGTGCAGTTCGCGATGTGTTGCCGGCCGATCCCGGGCGACCCGATCCTCGCGCAAATCAAGGGCGGACAGGGCCTCATTATCCATACCCACGATTGCCTCGCGATTCAACCATTCAAGTTTGATCCGGAAAAATGGGTCGATGTGCAGTGGGATCCCAAGATTGACCGGTTGTTCAGCGTCGATATCCGCATGACCGTCAACGACCGGCGCGGCGTACTCGCCAAGCTCGCGGCCGAAATCACCACGGCAGACTCGAATATCGCGCACATTCACATGGAAGAGCAGGACTTTGGCGGCCAACAGAAATACGCGGTCATGCAATTCACGCTCGATGTGCGCCATCGCATTCATTTGGCGGCGGTACTGCGGCAACTGCGGCGCATGCCGGAAGTGGCGCGGATTACGCGTGTAAAATCCGGGGCAGCAAAAGAAAACAACAAAGAAAACAACAAAGAAAACAAGCCGAAACCAGTATGAAGCAGATCATCTCGACGCAACACGCCCCCGCCGCCATCGGCACCTATTCGCAGGCGGTCAAAGTCGATAACACCGTATATCTTTCCGGCCAGATTCCACTCGATCCCGCGACCATGAAACTGGTTGACGGCTTCGAGAATCAGGTCAAGCGCGTGTTCGACAATTTGAACGCGGTATGCGAAGCGGCCGGCGGATCGTTGGCGGATCTGGTAAAGGTTAACGTGTATTTGATCGATCTCGGCAATTTCGCCAAGGTCAATGAAATCATGGCGACCTACATGAGCGTGCCGTATCCCGCGCGCGCCGCCATCGGTGTGGCGTCGTTGCCGCGCGGCGCGGAAGTGGAAATCGAGGGCGTGATGGTGTTGACGCCGCCTGACCCCGGCCAGAGCGCCGAGTGATTTTGTTGCCCGACTGAACCCGGTCATTGGCCCAACCTGCCCTTAAAAAAGCCGCCGCCAAGGCTCAGCCGAAAAAGGCCGCGCCGGACACGGTGGCATCGAAACTCGCCAAACTCGGCTTGAAGG
Source organism: Betaproteobacteria bacterium (assembly GCA_031367575.1). Lineage (GTDB taxonomy): Bacteria > Pseudomonadota > Gammaproteobacteria > Burkholderiales > Usitatibacteraceae > UKL13-2. The sequence goes on from JANLQC010000634.1 coordinate 3,351, forward strand.
TCGATTGGGATTTCGCCCTGCATCTTCCCATCCGCTACGAAGACGAGACCCGCATCACACCGCTGCGCGATGCGCTGCCGGGTGTTCCTTGCCAGATGGAAGCGGAAATTGTTCACAACGAAATCACCTACCGACCGCGCCGCCAATTGGTGGTGCAGGCCAAAGATGGCGACCAACTAATCCACCTTCGTTTCCTGAATTTTTACGGAAGCCAGGTCAAACAACTCGCCGTTGGCAAGCGACTCAGATTGTTCGGTGAAGTGCGGCCGGGATTCTTCGGTGCCGAGATGGTGCATCCGCGCTACCACATCGTTAACGCGGGCGACCCGGTGCCGGAAGTTCTGACGCCGGTGTATTCCACCACGGCGGGGCTTTCGCAATTTCAGTTGCGGCGAATGATTGATCACGCGCTCGCCACGCTGGAGACACAACATCAATTCGACGACGCATTGCCGGAAGCCGTGCGCACAAAATTGGCGCTGCACGATTTCGTGCCGAGCATGCTGACACTGCATCGCCCGCCGCCGAATGCGTCGCTCGCGAGCCTCGCCGAGCGCACCCATCCGGCGTGGCGGCGCATCAAGTTTGATGAACTGCTGGCGCAACAATTGGCAATGAAAAAAGCCCGCGCCGCGCGCGACGCCAAATCGGCACCGCGTTTGATCGCGAAGAAAAAACTCACCGGGCAACTCA
>JANLQC010000549.1:0-7396 GCA_031367575.1 Betaproteobacteria bacterium
GCCATCCGGCGTTCACGCGCTCGTCATTGTCGGCGTAATGAATTAGCATTGGCACCTTGATTTTTGCGGAATCCGCAGCGCTTGGCTGCCATCCATAAAATGGCACCGCTGCACCCAAATCGGCAATGCGTGTCGCCAGAAAATTCACCATACTGCCGCCGGCGCAAAAACCAACAGCACCGACTTTGCCGGTGCATTCCGGAAGTCCCTTTAAGAACGCGGCTGAGGCGACAAAATCATTGCGCGATTTAGGTTCATCGAGCTTTGAATACATTTCGCGCGCCTTGTCTTCATTGCCCGGATAGCCTCCCAATGGAAACAAGGCATCGGGTGCGAACGCGACAAAATTTTCCAGCGCCATCCGCCGCGCGACATCTTCGGTGTGCGGATTCAAGCCGCGATTTTCGTGGATCACCAGCACGCCGGGCAATTTGCCGCTCGCTTTCGCGGGTGCGACCAGATAGCCGCGCATCTTGCCGTAACCATCAGGCGAGGCGTATTCGACATGGCGCGCCTTGATGCGCGCGTCGTCCGGCTTGATCTGCTGCGCCTCGGCGAATTTCGGATTCAGCATATCGAGCAACATGGTTGCCGAGATGCCACCCACCGCATAGCGGGCGGCCCCATCGAGAAACCCGCGCCGGTCGATGAGACCATGCACGTATTGATCGAACAACTGCAAAACTTCCGGGGCGAAATCATGGGCGGTTTTACGTTGCATGGCGAGCCTCCGAACAATTGATGGATTGAAAAACGGCAGGTAAGTCAACAATGTTAGATGACAATATTACGGCTTCTTGCGCTGATTCAAAATGCATTCGGTGAGAAATTGATTGCGGTCAAACGATTGCCCTTTCGCGACGGCCTGTGTGTCTTTGGCTTCCACTTGTGAATAGCAGGGAAGGGCGGCAATTTCCCGGTCTGTCAGGGTGGTTGCGCCTTTCGTGGCGGATGCGGGTGATTCATCGCCCAGCTCCGCCGGCGCAGAAATATTGCCGATGCGGTCAAGATTGATCCAGAGTCGCGTGCCGCGCTTCCAGCGATTGTCATCTGACAGCACCGAAAACAGCACCCAACCCTCCTTGCCGGGATCGACCACGCGTGCGGTAATTTCGCCGCCGCCCAGCGCCATGCGGTGAACCGAACCGGCCCTGACGCCAAGCAATTCGAGCGGGGCGGCGAGGGCGGTGTGATGGATCTGCAACGTTATCGTTGCAGCAATCAATGCCAGCAAAATTTTGTGCATGCGGCCTCCGTTTGACGGGGAAACACAAGTCGGAGAATAGCTGAATTTGCGATGGGTGGGTGTTGCGCGCTGGCGGCAGAATGAAAGCGAACCACCAATTGTCCCGACCGCAAGTTATTTTGTAAGTTCGACCGGTCGGCGCGCAGGTTTGAACCAGGTTTGTGCCAATGGCATGGTGATTCGTGGATCCATGCCAACGCACGGAAAGGATGACTTTGCGGGAAGATCGTCAAAATATTAACGCGCCCCGTAGAAAGACGAAACTCTAGCATCGACGCGCCTTCACAGCCAAAAAGACGCCAGACGCCACACCAGTGCTTGAGTTTCACTATCCACTGGTGAAATAATCGCAAGCCGACGGTCAGCAAGCGGTACAATGGCGGCGGGAGTTTTTCTGTCATCCGCCCCCGCTCTCATAGCCAATGTTTCATCAGGCGCGCGGCATCGCCATCACGTTTATCGCGGTGATCGACCGCGCCGCCGCCCTCCCTCTTTGAGCTCCCCGGGCACCTAAGTCTTAAGGCTGTCGAGATGTCATTTGCATCGCTGAATTTATCACCTGAATTGTTGCGCGCGGTCGTCGATCAGGGTTACACCGAAGCCACGCCGATTCAGGTGCAGGCCATTCCCGCCATCCTTGCAGGCAAGGACATCATGGGCTGCGCACAGACCGGCACCGGCAAAACGGCGGGGTTCACGCTGCCGCTGCTGCAATTGCTGGCGCCTCATGCGAGCAGCAGCACCTCGCCTGCGCGCCATCCGGTGCGGGCACTGGTGCTGGTACCCACGCGTGAACTCGCCGCGCAAGTGGAAGAATCGGTGCGCACTTACGGCAAATACGTGCCGCTGCGCGCCGCAGTGGTTTACGGCGGCATCGACATCAAACCGCAGATCAAGGCGTTACATGCGGGTGTTGAAATTGTCGTCGCCACGCCGGGGCGCCTGCTTGATCATCTGGAACAAAAAAGCATCAACCTTTCACAGGTGCAGATTCTGGTGCTCGATGAAGCTGATCGCATGCTCGACATGGGCTTCCTGCCGGACTTGAAACGCATACTTTCCGTGCTGCCCGCGCAGCGCCAGACATTGATGTTTTCCGCGACCTTTTCGGAAGAGATCAAGAAGCTCGCCAATCAAATCATGCACAGCCCGACCATGATCGAAGTTGCGCGCCGCAACGCGCCTTCCGAGTTGGTGACGCATTCGGCCTATGAGATTCCGGCCGGCCACAAGCACGCGCTGCTCGCCCACCTGATCCGCACCCGCGACATGCAGCAAGTATTGATTTTCACCCGCAAGAAAATCGACGCGGATCGACTTTCGCGCCAGTTGCAAAAGGATGGCCTGCTCGCCACCGCCATCCACAGTGATCGTTCGCAGGCTGAGCGCACCATCGCGCTCGAAGCATTCAAGACTGGCAAGGCGAAAATTCTGGTCGCGACCGAAGTTGCCGCGCGCGGCCTCGATATCGATCAACTGCCATTCGTGATCAATTACGAGTTGCCGCACATACCGGAAGATTATGTACACCGGATCGGCCGCACCGGACGCGCCGGCATGACCGGCGAGGCAATCTCGCTGGTGAGCCCGGATGAGATGGAATACCTCGTCAATATCGAAAAATTACTGAAGCGGCCGATACCGCGCGTCGCGGCACCGGAGTTGGGTGAGCTGAAACGCGTCGGACGCGGTGCACCGCCCAGCCGGGCGCGTTCGGGCGGTGTAAGTGCGCCCGCCAGTCGTCCAGAAGCCGGCGAGGTTGATCGCGACGAGGCGCGACGCCAGCGCACCATTCGCGAGGCGAAAGAATCCGGTCGGCAACGCCCGCGCGCTGGCCGCGCGGATCGCGACGCATCGCCGGCGACCAGCCTGACAAGCAACCATCCGCATTTTGATTTCAGCAAACCCTATGAACCGACCTTGAAAACGGGTGCAGCCACAACCGCGGTTGCGCCTCCGGAAATTGGGCACAAACGCAAAGGGGTGCGTCCCACCGGTGCCTTGCTGGGTGGCGCAAAACGCAAGACCGAAGCGACGTCTTAACGCATCACTTGCCGCCCTTGCAGCGCGGCTCACGCAGTGCGCCGTCCGACGCGCGCGAATCTTGAACTGCGAATTTCAATTACACCGTTTGTTGTGCAAGGAGCGTCGCAACTGGTTACAGGTTCGCGGCTTCATCGGGCCGCAAAAGAGTGTAACGTATGGATTGCAGCGGACATACAAAGGCAATCATCATGGCGAAAAACCACACACAAATCGGCGGGAAATGGTTGCAACTGGTGCTGGCCCGCGCCGCCATTCTGATACTTTCGCTTGGTACTCTCACGGCCCACGCGCAGTCCACGCCGAATCAGGTCGGATTCTGGTGGAAGCCCACCGAATCCGGCTGGGGCATGACGATTCAGCAACAGGGCACACGCACTTTCGCTGTCTGGTTTACCTATGACGCGCAGCGTTTGCCGATTTGGCATACTCTCGATTGCGCGTTTGCGTCGAGCGTTTGTAGCGGAGATCTCTACACCGCCACCGGCACGCCGCTGTCGCAAATTACCGGTAGTGCCAATATCACCGCGATCAAATCCGGCACCGGGACGATCACGCTCACCAGCCCCAATCGGCTCTCACTTGCCTACACCATCGGCGCGGTCACGCAGACCAAAACCAATCTGGAGCCGCAAAATTTTGCGGCGGCCGACCAGATTCCCGTCTGCACACTGCAAACGCTGACGGGCACCGAGCCACGCGCGGGTTTGACCAACTACACCGATCACTGGTGGGGCGGCCAGAATGCGTCCGGATGGGGAGTGCAAATATCGCATCAGGGCAATCAGTTGTTCGCCGGTTGGTACACCTACAATCCGCAAGGCACGGCGACCTGGCTGACCGCGTCGGGTACCCAGGACGCGAGCAACGCGAAACGTTTTACCGGCTCACTCTATGAAGTGAATCCCGGCATCCCGTTCTCCACCATCAACGGGCCGATTGCGCAGTCGTCCGTGATCCCAGCGGGCACATTTGAATTCAATTTCACCAATGGCGAGCGCGGCACGTTCAGTTATACGATGACGGTTCCACAACAAGGATTGGTGACAAGATCGCTGGCGATAGAGCGTTTTGCGATTGCCGGTGGTGCGGTCAATGTGTGTACGGTGGCTAAAGCGACCGTCGTCGCGGCAGGCGAGGCGTCACGCTTTCTCGCGCAAGCCACGTTCGGTCCGCGAATGTCCGATATCGATGCAGTCGCCGCAGCGGGATATGAGGCGTGGCTCGACAGCCAATTTGCAAAGCCGCAAACGATGCATCTACCGCAGGTGACTGCTTACATCAACAGCCTGCCCGCCGGCCAATCGCCCGGTCAGACCGGATTTATCTGGAGCATGTGGAAAAATTTCGCCACTGGCGACGATGCACTGCGGCAACGTGTCGCATTCGCGCTTTCGGAAATTTTCGTCGTCTCGCTCAACAGCAGCATCGCCGGTAGTTACGCGCGTGGCCCGGCGCAGTATCTCGACACGCTCGGCACCCACGCCTTCGGTAATTTCCGCAACCTGATCGACGCCGTGACCTATTCGCCGATGATGGGCACTTATCTCTCGCATTTGCGCAACCAGAAAGAAAACGCGGCCACCGGAGCAGTACCGGACGAAAACTACGCGCGCGAAATCATGCAATTGATGACCATCGGCCTCTATGAATTGAATCAGGACGGCACGCAGAAATTCAACGCGCAAGGCCGGCCAATCGAGACTTATACCAATACCGACGTATCGTCGCTCGGCAAGGTGTTCACCGGCCTGAGTTGGGCGGGGCCGGATACCTCCACCAACCGCTTTAACGGCGGCGGCACACCGGTTGACGCAGACAAGGAAATCAAGCCGATGCAGGCCTACAACGCCTTTCATTCGATTTCGCAAAAACAGTTTCTCGGCGTCACCATTCCGGCCACCACTTTCGCCGATACCAACGGCGATGTGCGGGTGGCACTTGACCGCTTGTTCAATCATCCGAATGTTGGCACCTTTATAGGCAAGCAATTGATCCAGCGATTGGCGTCGAGCAACCCGACGCCGCAATATGTTTCGCGTGTCGCGGCCGTATTCAACAACAATGGCAGCGGCGTGCGCGGCGACATGAAAGCGGTGATCAAAGCCGTGCTTCTCGACCCTGAAGCGCGCACCACGGCGACCGGCGGCATCGGCGGTGGCAACGGCGGCAAAGTGCGCGAACCGATCGTGCGTTTCGTGCAATGGATGCGTGCCTTCAATGCACGCTCGACCGATGGCCGCTTCCTGCTCGGCACCACCTCGGATGCATCCACCCAACTGGGCCAATCACCGATGGTCGCGCCGTCGGTATTCAACTTTTTCCGGCCCGGCTACATTCCGCCGAATAGCCGCATCGGCGCGCTCGGGTTGACCGCACCGGAAATGCAGATCACCAACGAGAATTCGATGGCGGGCTACCTGAATTTCATTCGCGGCGTCATTAACGCGGGCACCGGCACCCGCGTCAACAATGTGCTCGATATCCAGGCCGATTACTCGGCCGAATTGGCACTCGCGGCCAATCCGGATCTGCTGGTGGATCGGGTAAATTTGCTGCTAACGGGGGGCAGTTTATCGACCGCCACGCGGACCGCGATTCGCAATGCCGTTGCGACCGTGGCCATCGGTACAAACACCTCGGCCGCCGATTCGCGAAACCGCGTCAATCTTGCGATCTTCCTGACGATGTCGTCGCCCGATTATCTCTTTCAGAACTAGGGAACGGATCATGAAAAATATCAGCCAATCCCGCCGCGCCTTTCTGCGCGCCGCAGCGAATCTTTCCGTCGCCGGCACCGCCGCGCCGTTCGCATTGAATCTCGCCACCATCGGCACCGCCGCCGCGCAATCCGCAACCGACTACCGCGCGCTGGTGTGCCTGTTCATGTTCGGCGCGAACGATCACAACAACACGGTGATTCCCTATGACACCGCGAATTTCAACGCCTACACCGGCGCGCGCTCAAGCATTTCGCGCGTGTTTGCCGATCTGCTGCCGCTCACGCCATCGACACCGTTGGCCGGCTCGAACGCGGGCCGCCAGTTCGCGCTGCCGAAGGAAATGGCCGCGTTCAAAACCATCTGGGACGCGGGCAAACTCGGTATCCTTGCCAATGTCGGGCCTTTGATCGTACCCACCACCAAGACGCAATACACCAATCTCTCGGTGCCATTGCCGCCGAAACTTTTTTCGCACAACGACCAGCAATCAGTCTGGCAGGCGAGTGCGGGTGAAGGTGCGCGTGTGGGTTGGGGCGGGCGCATCGGCGACCTGATGATTTCGCAAAATGCGAACAGCATTTTTACCTGCAACTCCATCAGCGGCAGCGCGGTATTTCTTGCCGGTCAGTCGTCGGTCGCGTATCAACTGGGTACGTCGGGATCGACCGCCATCTCTGGAATCACCGGCAGCCTTTTCGGCTCATCGAGTGCCAGCGGCACGCTCAACAACCTCATTACCAGCGGTGGAAGCAATATCTTTACGCAGGATCTCGCCGAAACTGCGCAGCGCTCGATTTCCGCCAACGCCATGCTTTCCGCAGCACTGGTGTCCGCGCCCGATTTCCCGTTGCCCGCTGACTTGGCCACCAGTAGTGTCGCCGCGCAATTGCGGGTAGTCGCGCGCATGATCTCGGCGCGCGCGCAATTGGGCGCCAAGCGCCAGGTGTTCTTTGTTTCGCTCGGCGGTTTTGATACCCACGACAACCAGCTCATCACCCAGCCAGGGTTGCACACGCAGATCGCGAACGCGCTTTCCTATTTCTACAACACCACCGTCTCGATGGGAGTTTCGGATCAGGTCACGGCATTCACCGGCTCGGACTTCGGGCGCACCTTGACCAGCAACGGCGACGGCTCCGACCACGGCTGGGGTTCGCACCATTTCATTGTCGGCGGTGCGGTACGGGGCCAGCGCTATTACGGCACGTTCCCCGTCATGGGCATCAACAATAGCGATGAAGTCGGTTCCGGGCGCCTGCTGCCCACCACCTCGGTCGATCAATTCGCGGCGACGCTGGCCAAGTGGTTCGGTGTTGCCGATAGTGACATGAGTCTGGTATTGCCGAACATCGGAAATTTCACACCCGCAAATCTGGGGTTCATG
>JANLQC010000645.1:0-7718 GCA_031367575.1 Betaproteobacteria bacterium
CCCGATTTCTATTCGGTCGAATCCGCGCTGAAGGAAATGGAACGCGTTTTCGATATTTGTCACGGCTGCCGCCGCTGTGTGAGCCTGTGCAATGCGTTCCCGGTGATGTTCGACCTGGTCGATGCGAGCCCGACGCTGGAAGTTGATGGCGTCGACAAGAAGATGTACTGGAAGGTCGTTGACCAGTGCTACTTGTGCGACGTCTGCTACATGACCAAGTGCCCGTACGTGCCGCCGCACCCATGGAATGTCGATTTTCCGCACCTGATGCTGCGAGCGAAAGCGATTCAATTCAAGCAAGGCAGCGCACACCACTTCCGTGACACCAATCTTTCCGCGACCGACCGTAACGGCAAACTGGCGACGATTCCGGTCGTCGTGCAATTCGTCAATGCCACCGCGAAAATGCCTGCGATACGAAACGTGATGCAAAGTACCATCGGCGTTCACAAGGACGCGTGGCTACCCGAATTCGCGCCAAAAAAATTCCGCCCCAATGCCGCCGCAAGTGATGTGCTGCCGATCCAAGATGGCCAGCGCACCAAAGGCAAGGTCGCGATTTTCTCGACCTGCTATGTGAATTACAACGAGCCCGGCATCGGCCATGATCTGATCAAAATCCTCGCGCACAACAAAGTGCCGCATGTGATCGTCGAAAAGGAAGCCTGCTGCGGCATGCCGAAACTGGAGTTGGGCGATCTTGAATCAGTGGCGCAATTAAAGGAAAAAAACAGTCCCCCCCTCGCGAAACTCGCACGTGAGGGCTACGTGATATTGACGCCAATCCCGAGCTGCACGTTGATGTTCAAGCAAGAGTTACCGCTGCTGTTTCCTGATGATGCCGAAGTGCAAGCGGTGAAGGCGGCGATGATGGATCCGTTTGAATATCTGATCGCGCGTCAAAAAGACGGGCTGCTGAAGACCGACTTCAAGGCATCCTTGGGCAAGGTTTCGTACCACATCCCCTGCCACTCCCGCGTGCAAAATGTCGGCCAGAAGACTCGCGAAATGCTGGAGCTGGTGCCGGAAACAAAAGTCACCACGGTCGAGCGCTGCTCGGGCCACGCCGGCACCTGGGGCGTGAAAGAAGAGTTTCACGAGATGTCGATGAAAATCGGCAAGCCGGTGTTCCGGCAAATGGCCGAGGCCGAACCCGACTACATCAGCTCCGATTGCCAACTCGCCGGACATCACATCGAGCAAGGAATTGCACAACTCGCACAACTTGCGCAACCGAATACCGGCCGCGCGTCAACCAACCCGAAGCTCGTGCATCCAATTACGTTGGTGCGAAAGGCCTATGGATTACCCGAGTAAACCCGGATGAATACGACCATGAAAAACACCCACCACATCACCCGTCAAAGCCTGATGACGCTCGAAGCGTATGCCAAGGCACGCCCCGAGTTTCGCGCCAAGGCAATCGCGCACAAGCGCCTGCGCAGCGTTCATATCGGCGAGCATTTGACCTTGCTGTTTGAAGATGAAATGACGCTGCGCTATCAAATTCAGGAAATGCTGCGCATCGAAAAAACGTTCGAGGAAAGCGGCATTCAGGATGAGTTGGATGCATACAATCCGCTCCTGCCCGGCGGTCGCGATTTCAAGGCAACCATGCTGATCGAATACGCCGACGAAGCCGAGCGCCGCGTCGCCCTGACCCAACTCAAAGGCATCGAAGACAAGACCTGGGTGCAGGTCGAAGGCTGCAAAAAAGTTTATGCCATCGCTGACGAAGACCTGAAACGCGAAAACGAAACCAAGACCTCGGCCGTACACTTTCTGCGCTTTCCGCTCAGCGATGAAATGGCGGCGGCACTGAAATATGGTGTGGCACTATCGATGGGCGTCGATCATCCGCGCTATACCGAAAGCCTGTCGCTCGCCAACGAAACCCGCGCCGCACTGGTGGCGGATTTGCGTTGACCGTCGCGGCAGCCGATTGAAAAATAGCCGCAATGCGCGGCTATTTTCATTTCTGGAGCGGGCGAAGGGAGTCGAACCCTCGTCACTAGCTTGGGAAGCTAGGGTAATGCCGTTATACGACGCCCGCAATATCTCAAAAAAACCTAAATATTCATCGCCCTCAATTGCCGGGAGTCGACCCAGCCAAGCCGGCTACCTCGGGCTTGCCGTTCAGCGGCTCGGCGCATGCGCCTCGAAACCCCGCTTCACCCCTCGTCACTAGCTTGGGAAGCTAGGGTAATGCCGCTCATTTTCAACCAGCGACGCCCGCAATCACTGCGCCACCGCATGGCGACGCAGCGCACAAATTCTAACGTTGTTTCACTTACCCGGCAATTTTTCCGCAGATGGGTGAATCCGATCATGCTCAACCGCCGTAACAATTGCGGTGATCACACACCTCCCTGAGGTGCCCGTCTACGGCATATTCATGACGGGCAATTAACCCGCTTTGGCAAACTGCCCCAGCGGGTTTTTTTTCGCGCCCGTCGAGTGCAGTTCGCGCCGCCGTTCGCGCCATTGGTCGCAACGCGGATACCCGGCAATTCCCGAAACCGCACAATGCAGTTGTCCCCGCCAACCTGCCCCCGGAAATCGGTAAAAGGCTAAGATTCGGTGACACGCGGCGCGACTGCCAAAAATCGCGGCAATGAAAATCAAGAAATTACACCATGGCCATTGAATCCACCCAGACGCAATCATCGCGCCACCGCCTCAGCGCCGCGCAGAAGGCACTTGAGCTGCATATCGAAGGTGATCATTTCCACCCGCTGGAAGCGATCGCATTCTTTCGCCGCTGGCCGCGAAGCTTCGTGCGAAACATTATCTATACATTCATTTTCAACGCGTGCTTTGCGGTGGGATTCCTCGTTCTGGGTTTGATGTTTGCGCGGGTGGATTCACTCGCGCAGTTGGCTAACGCGTTTGGCCGCAATCTGGTCATTTCGAATATTGTCGGCTTTGCGTTCTGGGGCGTGTTTGAACTGCTTGGGCCGGCGATCAGAATTATCAATCGGCAATCGTTTGCCATGATCGTGTTCCTATACGCGGCCATTGGCACCGTGATCGTATCGTGCAGTTTTTTTGCGATCGCCTTTATTCCCGGTTACGAAAACATCCGGAAATGGGTATTCACGCCGCAACAATTGACCACCAGCTTTATTGTTTCACTTTGCATCTCGCTGGTGCTCGCGGTGATCTGGCGGCGACGCATGGACCAACTCGCGGCGCAAATCGCGCTTGCGGAAGAGCGCGTGCGCGTAGAGGCCGCCGAGCGCGCCGCCATCCAGGCCAACTTGCGCGCGTTGCAAGCCCAGATCGAGCCGCACTTCCTGTTCAACACGCTGGCCAATGTGGTCGGGTTAATTCATCCGCAGCCCGATACGGCCAAACTGATGCTGGAAAAATTCATCGCCTACCTGCGCGCCACGCTCGCCACCACGCGCGAGCAGGAAACCACGCTTGGTCGTGAATTCGCGCTGATGGGCGATTATCTGGCGATCCTGCAAATCCGCATGGGAACGCGTCTTGACGTCACGTTTGATTTGCCGATCGACCTCGCCGCGCACCGGCTGCCCTCAATGTTGCTGCAGCCTTTGGTGGAGAACGCGATCATGCACGGCCTGGAGCCGAAAATTGAAGGGGGCAATCTCATATTGCGGGCTGCGCACGAAGGTGAAATGCTGCGCATCGATGTGATCGACACGGGGCTCGGCTTCAATGCCACCGCGTCCAGCGGAATTGGCCTGCAGAATGTGCGTGAGCGAATCGAGAAACTTTATGCGGGAAAAGGCACACTCGCCATCGAAGAGAACCGACCCTGCGGTACACGCATCATCTTGCGTTTGCCGGTGACAATTTAAAAGTAAAAGTCAAGCACTGGCGCGGCGTTCGGAGCACAATCGGCTGTGAATGCCCGCCAATGCTAGGGGTTTGTCGAAATACAATGAGCAATTGCCCGCGCATTGCATTCCAAAGCACTTCCCTCTTTTCTAAAGAGGGATTGAGGGAGATTTTCGGTGGCCACTACGTCAAGGTGGCTCAAAATCCTGCTCAATCCTCCTTTAAAAAAGAGGAAGTGTTCTGTCACGAACTCGCTCTACTTTGCTAACTCGAATTTCAACGAACCCCCAGAATTTTCCGCGCTTTTCAAAATATGGATTGCGCCTTAAAACATCTGTCACCACACACTGCCGGAATCGTTCATGTCAACACCGCTCACTGCCATCATCGCCGACGACGAAATTCATCTCGCCAACTATCTCCACGACCGCCTGACGGCGCTGTGGCCCGAACTGACCATCGCTGGCATCGCCAAGAATGGCCCCGAGGCGCTGCGCTTGATTGACGATGAGCATCCGGCGATTGTGTTTCTCGATATCCGCATGCCGGGCCTGACCGGCCTCGAAGTTGCCGCGCGCATCGAGGCGAAAATACATGTGGTGTTTGTGACCGCGTTCGATCAATACGCGGTTGAGGCGTTTGACCGGCAGGCGGCGGATTACTTGCTGAAGCCGGTTGCCGATGACCGACTCGCGCGAACCATTGCCCGCCTCAAAGAAAAAATCGCATCGACCGAAGCGCCGAGTGACGTAGCGGAAATTCTCAAGCAACTGGCGAACGTTTTACCGGATGCAAAATACGCAAAGAGTACCTATCTGCGCTGGATCCGTGCCTCGGTTGGTGAAACGGTTCGACAGATTCCGGTTGACGAAGTGCTTTATTTTCAGGCGCAGGATAAATACATCAGCGTCTACACCAAGGAAGGCGAATCGCTGATCCGCACGCCGTTGGCCGAACTTTCCGCGCAACTCGATCCGGATGAGTTCTGGCAAATCCATCGCTCGACCATCGTCAATATCAATCGTGTTACCTCAACACAACGCGACGTGATGGGACGCACCCAAGTGAAGCTCCGGGATGTCAAAGCGGCGCTGCCGGTGAGCCGCGCCTACGCGCATTTGTTCAAGCAGATGTAACGCCAGTGCAACAGGTGTCATCCTGAGCAAAGCGAAGGATCTCATCGCCACCAGATCCTTCGCGTCGCTCGGAGCCTGCCTCGGACTCGAGTCCGGGGATGACACTTCGATTGGCAGATCGTTGGTATCGATCAATGGGCGGCCGGCGCCAGCGTGCTACACTTTTTGCACGTCCCATTCATACAATCGCACCGGTACAAAAATCATGTTGATTCTGCAAGTCAACGGCACGTCACGTGAATTTCCCTTTGGCAGCAATGTGGAAAATTTGATCGCGGCATTGCAACTCAACGGCAAGCGATTTGCCATCGAACTCAACGGCGAAATCGTGCCGAAAAGCCGCCACGCGGCAACGATACTTAACAACGGCGACAAACTTGAAGTGGTTGTCGCCGTCGGGGGCGGGTAATGAACGCACCGAAAATCATCGCCGATTCGCTGGTCATTGCCAGCAAATCCTACGGCTCGCGCCTGTTGGTTGGCACCGGAAAATATCGCGACTTCGCCGAGACCCGCGCCGCAATCGATGCGAGCGGTGCGCAAATAATCACGGTGGCAATCCGCCGCGTGAACATCGGCCAGAACGCGAACCAACCCAATTTGCTGGATAGTTTGCCGCCCTCGCAATTCACCATTTTGCCGAACACGGCCGGCTGCTACAACGCCAAAGATGCGGTGCGCACGATGCGGCTGGGCCGCGAGTTGCTCGACGGCCACGCGCTGGTGAAACTTGAAGTGCTGGCCGATGAGACCACGCTTTTTCCCAACATGCCGGAAACGCTGATCGCCGCAAAGGAACTGGTCGCGGACGGATTTCAGGTGATGGTGTATTGCTCGGATGATCCGATTCAGGCGAAAGCACTGGAAGAAATCGGCTGTGTCGCGGTAATGCCGCTCGCGTCATTGATCGGCTCGGGCATGGGCATTCTGAATCCATGGAATCTGGAAATAATTCTTGATCGTGCGCGTGTGCCGGTGTTGGTCGATGCCGGCATCGGTACTGCGTCAGATGCGGCGATTGCGATGGAAATGGGTTGTGACGGCGTACTGATGAATACCGCGATCGCCAAGGCAACGAATCCGGTGCTGATGGCGAGTGCGATGAAAAAAGCGGTGGAAGCGGGGCGCGAAGCGTTTCTCGCCGGGCGCATGCCGAAGAAAATTTATCAGGCATCGCCGAGTTCGCCGACAGAAGGCAAGATTGCCTAGTAACGCCGTTCATTTAGTTTTGCCCGTTTGTAATCGTCGGGCCAATTCGCAGGGCGGACTTGTCCGCCGGTTCGCCTCGCAATGGCGGACAAGTCCGCCCTACGGCATTTTTTTGGCGCTCCTAGAACTTGAGCATCACACCAAGTGACAAATGATCGGCACCGAGGTCGCCGATGCCGACGCCGCCCAATGCGCGATATTTTTCCAGATCGAAACGCAAACCCACGCTGCGATTGAATTGATATTGCATGCCCAGCGCGAGGCGGCCGGCATTGAAGGCGCGCGAACCGGCGCTCGCAAACGACTCCGGGAATTGCCCATTGCCAAATGCAGCATCGCGATTCATCCGCACGAAACCGGCACTGCCGGACACATTGAATTTATCAAATACCGGCGCACGCCCTTCAATATCCAATCCGTAGCCGCGTGAAAAAGGCGTCGCAAAATCGCGCTGATCGAACGCGGAAAAGCGGCTGACCAGTGCGAAGCGCGGCGAAAGCTGATAGCCAAGCCGAAGTCCATAGCGAACGCGGCGATCATCGAGCGCGGTATTGGTGAGGAAAAAACCCGTGTCCGATTCGGCACTCGCAGTCGATGCACTCGTCGCGTAACGCGAAAGATCGAAATTCAGGCCGCCGTAGTATTGGGCACCCGCCGCCCCGCTACCCGCCGCGACGGTGAGCAAAGCGGAAAATCCAAGCGCTGAACGTATTGTTGTTTTCATGGTCGATCCTCATTCGAATAATCATTGAGCCGATATTTCGCAAAAAGGTTCCGTCGTTTGGTGTCCGCGCGGACAAATAATATTGCGCGCCACCCGTTCACAATAAAACGACTGCGGCACCGTGTCAAATCAGTTTGTGCGGCGAAGCAACAATCCTTTCAGGTATTCGCCCTCCGGAAAATGGATCGCGACCGGATGATCGATGCCGGGATTGAGGCGTCGCAGAACTTGCGCATCGATGCCGGCATCGAGCGCGGCACCGGCGATTATTTTTTGGAACAGCTCGGCCGAAATCCCGCCTGAACAAGAAAATGTCATCAAAAATCCGCCGGGACGCAATAGTTTCAGGCCGAGCAGATTGATGTCCTTGTAGGCGCGCGCGGCCTTTTCGGCGTGATGCGCGGTCGGCGCGAATTTTGGCGGATCGAGAATGATGAGATCAAAACTCCGCGCCTGATCGCGCAGTTTTCGCAATGCCTGAAACACATCCGCCTCCCACCATTCGGCGCGCGCGCCATCGAGATTATTGAGCGCAACATTGCGTGCCGCAAGCGCCAACGATGGCCCGGAACTATCGATCGACAACACCGATTTCGCGCCTCCCGCCAGCGCCGCCGTGCTCATGGTGCCGGTGTAGCAAAAACAATTGAGCACGTCCGCATCCTTCGAGAGTGAACGTGTCAATGCGCGATTTTCGCGCTGGTCCAGATAGAAACCGGTCTTGTGGCCGTGCGCGATATCCACCGCAATGCGCACCGCGTTTTCTTCGATGACAACCTCAATCGGCAACGCCTCGCCGGCAACCAGACCATTGCGTGGCGCAAGGCCTTCCAGCTCGCGCA
>JANLQC010000651.1:0-2753 GCA_031367575.1 Betaproteobacteria bacterium
GTGGTCTTGTCTTCCTTGACCACGTAAACAATGGTGCCCTGCGCGCCACGCTGGATCGCGGCAAGCGGAATCACCGTCGCATCTTTGCGCGTATCGACAATCATTTTTACATTGACGAATTGGTTCGGAAACAGCAGCCCGTCCGGGTTCGGAAACTGCGCCTTCAGTTTGATGGTGCCGGTGGCGGTGTCGATCTGGTTGTCGGTACTGATGAGAAATCCGGTGGCGAGTTTGTTTTTTTGTTCGCGATCCCATGCATCCACCGCCAATTTTTCGCCGGCCTTCAATTGCTTCAGCACACGTTGCAGATTGTCTTGCGGAATCGTGAACACCACCGTGATCGGATCAATCTGCGTGATCACCACCAGCCCCGCCGCGTCGCTGGAGCGGATGATGTTGCCGGTATCCACCTGCCGCAACCCGAGGCGGCCGGGAATCGGCGCGGTGACTTTGGTGTAGCCCAATTGCAGCCGCGCGTTATCCACCTGCGCCTGATCGACTTTCACCGTGCCCTCGAATTGCCGCACCAGGGACTCTTGTTGGTCGAGTTGTTGCTTCGCGATTGAATCCTGTGCGAGCAGCGTTTTGTAGCGTTCCAAATCGAGGCGCGCATTGTTTAGCTGCGCTTGATCGCGCGCGAGTTGCCCTTCAACCTGACTGAGCGCCACCTGCAACGGCTTCGGGTCGATCTGTGCCAACACGTCACCGGCGCGCACGATCTGCCCTTCGCGGAACAACACGTCCTGCAACAACCCATCGACGCGCGCTTTTACGGTCGCCACTTTCAGCGCGGCCACGGTGCCCAGCGCCGTTTGCACGACATTGATGTCCGCCACTTTCGCGGGAACCGCCGTCACCGGTTGCACGCGGTTGGGATCGAAACCACCCCCGCCGCGGCGTCCACCTGAACCCCCTGGACCGCCCGGCCCACCCGGCCCGCCCGGCCCGGCTTTGCTGGCCGCAGCCTTCGCTGCATCATCCGCAGCAGGTGCCGAATAAACGTTGGCGTAATAGTAGTAGCCACCTCCGCCGATTGCGGCAATCAGCAGCACCGGGATGAGACCTTTTCGTACCCAGACAGGAAGCCGATTCCAACGCGATGAAGAATTTGAGAGTGGATTTTGCATGGTGAGATATGGGTTGGTGCGCGGGAGCAAATGGGTGACACGGAAATTCGCGAACGTTGCAGCAATACGCAATGTTGAATCCAACGGCTGGCGAAGTTCCCGCCGACGCATCTTATCGCGTCAATGGTGGAAATCCCCATGCGCAAACACCCATACGCAAGTGTGCAGGCTGCATTGCCGTTTGACCAGCCAGCGTGCGGTGGGTTTGTAAGCGATTGTAAGGGGGTTGGGGCGGGTTTGGCGAGGTGCCTTTCAGGAAAGGTGAGCCATTGATCGGCCGCCCGCCATCCACCCTCCAACTCCGACTGGTCTATACGCTGGTCTTTTAAACATTCATCCTGCGGGAATAGCGATGAAAACCGAAATCGGCTCATACGAAGCAAAAACCAAGCTTCCTGAATTGCTCAGGCAAGTCAAGACCGGAAAGAGTTTCACGATTACCAATCGCGGCGAGGCGATTGCGGATCTGGTGCCGAGCGCGGCTGCACGAAAGAAAGACAGGGTTGAGGCCGCCACCAAGCTCAAGGCATTCATGCTCGCCGACCCGCTACGCGGCGTGGATATCAGGAAGCTCATCGCGGAAGGACGCGCGTGAGTTTTGTACTCGATACCTCAGTGACGATGCGCTGGTTTTTTGGTCATGGCAAACCATCGGAACTGGCCTATGCTTCCAAGGTACTGGACGCACTGAAGACCACCGATGCGATCGTTCCCGTTACTTTGGGGCTGGAGGTGGCCAATGCGATTGCCCGGGCCGAAGCAAAGGCGCTCGTCACTGAAGCGCGCAGCGGTGCATTTCTTGAAATGCTCGACGGAATCAGCGTCGAAGCAGACGCGTCCACATTTTCGCGCGCAATGTCCGATACATTGCAGCTTGCGCGCCGCTACCAGCTATCCGCCTACGATGCGTCGTATCTGGAATTGGCGCTGCGCCGTCGCGTGCCGTTGGCGACGCAGGATGAGGATTTGCAGAAAGCTTTAAGGAAGGCGGGGGTTCGGAGGTTTGGCTGAGGGGCTTGCGAAAAAAATTGATGTTGGCCCGCTTGATTTCGCGTTGACTTCGTGAAGTCCGCCTCATGCAGCCTGCGTCATCTTGGCGGTGCGTCAATGTCCAATTGCGATTCCACGGCGCGGCGATCAGCGCTTGATTCTTTAAGCTCCCGGCTCTTTAGAAACCAATAGCCGGAAAACGCCCAAACGCCCGCGAACTCAACAAAAAAAACATATGGCTTGGCATTCTGAAAGAATAGCGTGAGCACAAGTGCGGTAAGCGGGGACGCAAGCATCGCGAACCCCATGGCACGGTAGGTATTTCGGTATCTCGCACGCGTTTTTTCGTCCTTGATCAGCGGCAACGTGTCGCTGGAGCGCCAAATGCTTACATAGGCGATGGCGAGAAAAAACGACACGGCACAAACGCCATGAACGGAGATATCTCTACAGTTGCTCCCGCAGTTCCATTCCATCGGAAAGATGGCAATACCGATGGCAAATGCGCCCGCAAAATTGAGGGCGATATTTTCGCGATTGGTGTATCCCTTATAGAGATACAAAAATACCCCAAGCGCGAACAAGATGCCGACAAAAAAGTCGCGCATCGACTTTCCATCGATCAACGCGTGGTAG
>JANLQC010000014.1:0-1774 GCA_031367575.1 Betaproteobacteria bacterium
CATTTCCCCCCGTCAACAGGATAGAACATGAACTCTCAATTGATGATTCACCGCACCCGTGTTGCCGCACTCGCCACATTTGCCGCATTTGCCACATTTGCCGCATTTTCCGCATTTTCCCTGAGCAATTTGCTGGCACCAAGCGCGCAAGCGCAAAGTATCCCGCGTGAGGCGGTCGCCGTGAATCCGCCGCAGCCGGTGGAGAACGACGGCAAGATCGAGGTGCTCGAATTCTTTGCCTACGGTTGCATTCATTGCGCGCAACTTGAGCCGGGACTTGCTGCGTGGACCGCGCGCCAGCCCGCCGACGTGAAGGTGAAACGCATACCTGCCACCTTCGCGGCGCGGGGCATCGATAGTCCGCCAATTTTTTACACGCTCGAGGCGATGGGCGTGCTGGAAAAACTCCACCAGAAAATTTTCGACGCGGCGAATTTGGAAAACGTGATGCTCGGCAATCCGGCGACGCTGAACAAATGGCTGGAAAAGCACGGTGTCGATACGAAAAAATATGAAGAAATGCAGCGTTCATTCTCGGTGCAAACCAAGATTAACCGAGCACGCAAAATAAACAGTGACTATCGGATCGAATCGACGCCGTCGATCGCCGTCAATGGCCGGCACTTATTGGCGGGCGGGGGCGAAGCGCTGTTTGGAAACATTGATCAATTGCTGGCGATCGCCCGCGCCACCAGCAAGCCGGTTGCGTTGGCCGCACCGGCGGTGCCGGCTTCGGCCGCCGCCAGTACCGCACCGGCCAACAAAAAATAGTCGAACAATCGCTGGGCGGCAATCCAATGAACGCGGGCCGATTCAATCGGCCCGCTTTTTTTTGCGTGGCGGATTGGCGAAAAGTGTGTTGCCTCGTTTGTTGCCTCGTGTTTCGCTTCGTGTGTCGCCTTGATTGTCGCTTCGTTTGTCGCCTTGATTGTCACCTTGCGGCGGCTGCCACTGGCCCAGCCGCGTAAAATGGCGGCATGTCGACCCCCACCGTTTTCATCACCGGCGCTTCATCGGGCATCGGAGAATCCCTCGCCAGACACTACGCATCGCACGGCTATCAGGTGGGCCTGGTTGCACGGCGGCGCGATTTTCTAGAGTCGATCACCGCGAAACTTGAACCACAACCGGCATTTTATGCGCTGGACGTTCGCGATGCGATCGCGTTGAAACAGGCGGCCGCTGATTTCATTTCACGCTTTGGCGTACCCGATATCGTCATCGCCAACGCCGGCGTTTCGCGCGGCACGCTAACCGAGATTGAAGATGACCTGAACGCGTTTCAGGAAATCATCGACATCAACGTCATGGGAATGGTGAATACGTTTCATCCCTTCATCATTCCGATGCGTGATGCGCGCAAAGGCACCTTGGTCGGCATCGCCAGCGTCGCCGGTTTTCGCGGCATTCCCGGCGGCGGCGCCTATTCCGCGTCGAAGTCGGCGGCGATCACCTACTGCGAATCGCTGCGAGTGGAATTGCGCGGCAGCGGCATCGCGGTTGTCACCATCTGCCCCGGCTACATCCGCACACCGATGACGGCAGTAAATAAATTCAAGATGCCGTTCCTGATCGGCGTCGATGAAGCCGTGCAGCGATTCGCCCGCGCCATTGACGCCAAAACCAGCTTCACGGTCATCCCCTGGACGATGGGCATCGCCGCGCGCATATTACGCATCGTGCCGAACTGGTTGTACGACCGCGTTTTTTCACGCATGCCGAGAAAACCAAGATGAAATCCGCCAGAGCGGATTTCATCGCAGTCCTCGCGCAC
>JANLQC010000021.1:0-3511 GCA_031367575.1 Betaproteobacteria bacterium
ATGCGGCAGGCCCGGTAACGGTCACCGCTTCACCGGGCACCCGGCGCGCATGCCCCACTTCGTTCATTTCTTTTATTTCCAAACAGGGTATGAACGCAGTCTGGTGCGCGGCTGTGAATCCACGTATCAGCAGAATGCGCAAAAAAATGTAGGACGAAATCCACTGCGCACTTTCACGCCGGTAATTCTCCGCACGCGGCAATGCGATCATTCTGCCGGCATTGATGCACCCGGCACGGTGATGGCGCGAATCCCCTACACGCAGGTTCGACAACCTTGGCCGCTCCACAATATTGCAATCATCACAGCCGGGAACCGCCCAGAATGGCCGCGATCATGCATGTTTCGGTCGTATCCAGTTGCAGGGCAATTTCGAGCGACATCGCCCTTGCGGTGACCCGCATGCTGGTCGATTGCCACGTGCCGCGCTTGCCGTCATTGCACGACATCGAGCCACTTGCCTGCAAGCGAGCGCCATTGGTCGAGAAATTTCCGCTATAGCTGCATTGCAATCCGGTGACACCGGCGAGCGATATCGCCAAGGCACCACTGGAACCCGCGCCCATGCCGATATCGTATTGGCCGTAGGTCGCGCGATTGCCGTTGTTCTGTGTCTGCGAACAATTGCTCCGCGCCTCGATGATGGCACCCTGCCACTGCCCTGCCAGGCCTGGTTGAACCGGAGGTGCGGGACCAAAAATTTGCCGGGAGATTTGTCTGGTAATCAAGTTGCCATCGAGGGTGTAACTCATCGACGCACTATCGTTGCCGCTGAAATTGAGTGTCATGGTGCCCACTTTTGTTGCAGCGATTCCATTGCCATTCCACGCCACGGTCGGTGAAGATCCGCCGTTAATTCTCAGCAGGTCGCCGCTGCAACTGGCGCCGGCAATGGTGCAGGAAACGGTGTACCAAACCGGACTGCCGGCCGCGTCATAGACAAACATCGTGACGAACATGATGCCGGACTGCTGCGTGATGGTGGCCCCCCATCCCGATTCATTGGCGTTCCACCACAAGCCAGTCAACGGCGAGGCGGCGGAGGTGTCGATGGAAAACGTCTGCGCTTCGGCGCGAAATGTTCCCGACAGCACCCATATCAGCGAGGCCACCAAGGCGGATTTGACCACTCCATTCCTGCCTGATGAAAATGTTGAGTTTGATGCGCGCATGTTTTCTTGGCCCCGTGGTTCCGGTCATTGCTTCGTGGCCTTGGAGTGCGGTTTCGCGGATTCGTTCACTGTGAGCGACAAAGTTGGCACAGGCATGCTGCAATTTACCCGCCCACGGCACCGCCGTTTTACGCGCGCGGGTGCAGTCAATCCCGCTGAGGCGTGGCACTGATTTTGTGAATCGCCAAATCGGTGCCTTCATATTCCTGTTCCGCATCGAGCCGGATACCAATGACGGCTTTCAAGCCACCATAGACCGCGAAACCACCGATAAGGGCGATGGTAATACCGAGCGCAGTGCCAGCCAGTTGGCTCACAAAACTCACCCCGCCCATCCCACCCAATGACTTCGCGCCAAAAATTCCCGCCGCGATGCCGCCCCACGCGCCGCACAGGCCGTGCAACGGCCACACGCCCAGCACGTCGTCGATCTTCCAGCGGTTTTGCGCCTGCGTGAACATGAACACAAACAACGCACCGGCAATGCCACCGGTGAAAAGAGCGCCGATCGGGTGCATCACATCCGAACCCGCGCACACGGCGACCAGGCCGGCGAGCGGGCCGTTGTGAACAAAGCCGGGATCGTTCCTGCCAACCACCAGTGCCGCAAGGGTCCCACCGACCATCGCCATCAGCGAATTGACGGCAACCAGCCCGGTGATTTTATCGATGGTCTGTGCGCTCATCACATTGAAGCCAAACCAGCCGACGCAAAGTATCCATGCGCCAAGTGCGAGGAACGGAATGTTTGACGGTGGATGCGCGGCGATGTTGCCCTCCTTCGTGTAACGGCCGATCCGTGGCCCGAGCATCAACACCGCCGCGAGGCCGATCCAGCCGCCGACCGCATGCACCACGACGGAACCGGCGAAATCATGAAACTCTTCACCGAACGCGCTCTTCAGAGTCGCCTGAAAACCGTAGGCCTGATTCCACGCAATGCCTTCAAAAAATGGGTAGATAAATCCGACCAGCAAGAACGTGGCGATCAATTGCGGATTGAATTTCGCACGCTCGGCGATGCCACCGGAGACGATGGCGGGAATCGCCGCTGCGAACGTGAGCAGGAAGAAAAATTTGACCAATTCATAGCCGCTCCTGGCCGCCAACTGCTCCGCACCGGCGAAAAAATTGATGCCATACGCAATCGAATAGCCGATGAAAAAATAGGCGACGCTTGAGATGGCGAAATCGACCATGATTTTCATCAGCGCGTTGACCTGATTTTTCTGGCGCACCGTGCCGAGTTCCAGAAATGCAAAGCCCGCATGCATTGCGAGCACCATGATGGCGCCCAGCAGAATGAACAGAACGTCGGCGGAGGACTTGATTGTTTCCATGGGAACCCTTGAATGTTATTGGTTTGCGAAATTGAATCCGTGCGAAAAACTTACAGCAACGCGATGGCGATCGCGCCAAAGACCGCAGCGACAATCAGTGCGCTGAGGTGCCGATTGCGCGCACTGCTTCGCAGCGTGTCCAAACGTTTCGCCGGCGCAGGCATCTTCGACAATTTTTGTGCATCCTCCGGTGACGGATCGGCGAGCCGCGCCAGCGCCTTGGCCGAATTGAAGCGGCGCGAGAAAATAAGTTGTCCGCGCTCGAACGGGGCGGCG
The DNA here is from genome assembly GCA_031367575.1 of Betaproteobacteria bacterium. Classification (GTDB taxonomy): domain Bacteria; phylum Pseudomonadota; class Gammaproteobacteria; order Burkholderiales; family Usitatibacteraceae; genus UKL13-2. The sequence goes on from JANLQC010000021.1 coordinate 2,789, forward strand.
TCGGCGTTCGGCAGCGTGGCGGCCGTCACGGTTGTAACGGTCGCTACGGTTGTAACGGTCGTCGCAGAATTGACATCGACGTGCAGGCCCCGTTCGGCACTTGCCTCACCCGGCATGCCGGTCGCCCCCGTCGATGGCGTCGCCGCCAGATTAGGGGTGGACATCGGGCTGGACATCGGGCCGGACATCGGGTCGGACATCGGGTTAAACGCAGCCCCCGCTGCGGTGGCCAACGGCAATGTCGCCTCGCCGGTGGTCGCCAACACGGTGGCCGTCTCGTCCAATGCCGCGCGACAAACGTCCAGATCGGCGGCAAATTCGCCGGCGCTTTGATATCGTGCGGCAACATCCTTTTGCAACGCCTTGGCGACGATCAGATCGAGCATTTCCGGTGCGGCGGGATTGAACTGGCTGACGCGCGCTTCGCGCGTATTGACCACCGCATACATGAGTTCGGAGATGTCCTTTCCCGAATAGGGAGAGATCCCCGCAACCATCTCAAACAACATCACGCCGAGTGAAAAAATATCTGATCGATGATCGACGCGTTTGCCGACCACCTGCTCCGGCGACATGTATTTGGGCGAACCAAGCACCACGCCCACTTGCGTTTCGACCGTCGAGATCCGTGTGCGCGCGATGCCGAAATCCATGATCTTGGCGTGGTCACTCAGCAGGCATATCTTTAACCGTTTGCATCATTGCCACACGGCTGCACTGGGT
>JANLQC010000031.1:0-12703 GCA_031367575.1 Betaproteobacteria bacterium
ATTGGCTATGCGCTGCGGCACATGGCCGATTTTGGCAGCGTCTTCGGAGAGTTCCAGCGCGTTCTGAAGCCTGGCGGCAGGCTCCTAGTGCTGGAAATCGCGCGCGCGGAATTGCAAAAGAGAAGTCCGGCGGCCAACAGCGCCATGCAAATTATGCGCAAGTCTGGCACCTGAAATAGACGTTTCATGATGGTTCCTTTTGGTTGGAAAGTGATTTTGAGCGGGTTAATGAGTACCAGACCGCAGGATGGGTGGAGCGCAGCGATACCCATCAAGCCTGATTGCAAGAACGATGGGTATCGCTACGCTCCACCCATCCTACGAAACAGCGGGGCCACTGGGAAAGGGCAGCCCCGCGTTTGGGCTCAGGACAGCTCGGCGCAGATGTCTCTGGCATGCGCGCGTGGTGGCTCCAACGTGCCGACACCTTCTGCAGTGATCGTGAGAACCGTGCGACCGTTGTAAATACACCGTCGATGGCCCTGCCGGGATGTCGGTCGGGAACATGACGAGCAGAAGGGCACCATTGGTTGTGTACTTCTGCGATCCGTCTGGATAAATAACAATGTGCTGCTGTACGCCTTGCGACATTTGGGTCGTCGTCTTGCCGTTGGCGATGTTGGTAAAGCGGAAATCGTGCCCTTTGCCGGTGATCACGAAGTTCACATTGCCGTCTTTGTCCGTGAATTCCCGGGTGTTGTTCTTGCCCGCCCATCCTTCGACGGTCAAGGGGTAAGTACACGCCAGACCGGCATCGAACGGGATCGCCCAATCCGGTGGATCGGACGGAAACTGATAGGCGTTGGCGCCGAGCGACGTTGCACAGAGTAGGGCACCGATAAGGGTTGAGACGAAATTGCGCTTGTTGGCTACATTCATGATCGTTCTCCTGGTTGAGGTTTGCGAGTGTCGGCAAGAAGTTGCCGATGACTGCACTATCGGCTAAACCACCCCCCGCGTCCTTTAACGGCCTGAAACGTTCTGAAACGCATCGGCTACAATGAAAGCGCGCCAATTCCGTCGCGCCATACCGCCGCAATATGAGGGCAAATGCAGCAAATTCTCCGCTTTGACCGCGTTGAAGTTCGACCCGCCGAACGCGCGCTGCTGATTGACGGCGCGCGCGCCGAACTCGGTTCGCGCGCCTTCGACGTGTTGCAGGCGTTGATTCAACACCGTGACCGCGTGATGACCAAGGACGAATTGCTGGACATGGCGTGGCCGGGACTGGTGGTGGAAGAGAACAATCTGCAAGCGCAGGTGTCAACTCTGCGCAAGTTGCTCGGACCGAAATCGATTTCGACGATTCCGGGGCGAGGGTATCAATTCTCGCTGGGCGAAACGGTGTTGGCCGAGGCACCGGTCGCGGCGACGCTTGCCGTTGCGGTGCCCACGACGCTGACGGCTTCCGAGCGCGCCGCCGTATTGGGCGGGAAACTCCCGGTGCCCGCACCCCCTATTTCCGCGCTATCGATTGCCGTATTGCCCTTCGCCAACCTCACCGGGGATCCCAACGACGAATACTTCTCCGATGGCCTCGCCGATGAATTGCTTCATGTGCTGGCCAAGATCAAAGGGCTACGGGTGGCCGCGCGTACCTCCGCGTTCTCGTTCAAAGGCAAATCCGCCACGATTACCGAGATTGGCCGGCTGTTGAATGTCGCCACGTTGCTCGAAGGCAGCATCCGCAAGAGCGGCAACCGGGTGCGCATCTCGGTGCAGCTGGTGAAAGTCGAGGACGGCTTTCATTTGTGGTCCGAGACTTACGACCGGACGCTGGACGACATCTTCGCCGTGCAGGATGACATCGCGCAATACGTGCTGGCGGAATTGCGCGTCAAGTTCCAAACTCAGGCGAGCGGAAAAATAGAAATGCGTGGCGTCGAGGCGGAAGTGGCAGCTGCGGCCAAGGGCCGCAGCGGCAATGTGGAGGCGCATCGGTTGTACTTGCAGGCAAAGTTTTTCATGAATCGTCACGCCGCCACCGACGTAATGAGGTGTGTTGAGTACTTGCGTCAGGCATTGAACATTGATCCCCGTTTCGCGCAGGCGTGGGCCGCGCTTTCCCACGCGTTGGTCACGGCGGCGGATTTGGGCGCGGCGCCCGTTGCCGAGAGTGCGGCCGAAGCGTTCAAGGCCGTGCAACGCGCGTTGGCGCTCGATGGCGATCTCGTCGATGGCCATGTCGCGATGTGTACGTACCAGACCATGCATGCCTGGGACTGGTGCGGTGCCGTCAATTCACTGTAGCGCGCGCTGCATATTGCGCCGGACGACGTTGGCGCGCTGAAGGAAGCGGCGCGACTCTACTATGCGCTGGGAAAATCTCAAGTGGCGTTGGGATATGCCGAGCGCGCCATCGCATTGGACTCACTGAACTCGGTCTGCTATTGGTACCAGTCATCGTCATTGGGCGTGTTGGGGCGATTGACCGAAGCCGAAGCCGCCATTCGCAAGGCGCTCGAACTCTCTCCCGATGCGCCCAGCCTCCATTTTCGGCTCGCGTTTTTTCTGGATCGTCTGGGGCGGCACGACGAAGCCCTGATTGAGGTGAATCGCGAACAGGCGGACTGGGGGCGCTATTTTGCGCTCGGCATACTGCATTTTCGAAGCGGCAATCTCGCCGAATCGGACCGCGCATTGAATACGCTCATTGAACGTTGCGGCGAGTCCGCCTGCATTCAGATCGCGATGACGTACTGCGTACGCGGTGATGCCGATCATGCATTTGAATGGCTCGAACGCGCGTATTTGCGGCGCGATACCGGGCTTTCGTATGTGAAGTCCGGATGGTTGACGCACCCGATTCAGGCGGATCCGCGCTGGCCGGTTTTTCTGAAGAAGATGGGGTTTGACGCGTAGTTCCATATCCATTTCAAAAATGCAATGTCATCCTGAGTGTCGCGAACGATCTCGTCATGACCAGATCCTTCGCGTTTACTTAAAAATGGGTCGGCGTGATTTTTTCCGAGCATAAATTAGCCGTACTGCATTTTCGTTTCACAAGGCGCGTGCGCATGACTTTTCCCGATCCACCCGCCGCACATATACGCACATATAATTTCAGGATGCGCAAACATGTACTACTTTACGGGCTCCTCGGCGGCGTTCTGATTGCCGGCCTCAAATTTATCGAGTACCGCTGGCTGGTGGTGGAGTATTCGGTGGAAATCTATGGCGGTTTGGTCGCCGCGGTGTTTGCCAGTGCTGGCATCTGGCTGGGCGTGAGGCTTACAAGACGCACCCGGCAAACTGAAACGGTGGTGGTGCGTGAAGTCGTGGTGGCAGCGCCGACAAAATTCGTGTGTGATCAACAAAAACTGGTGTCGCTCGGTATCACCCCGCGCGAACGCGAAATTTTAGGATTGATTGCCGAAGGGCTTTCCAATAAAGAAATTGCGGCACGCGTTTTCGTGAGCGAGAACACAGTCAAAACACATTCGAGCAGGGTGTTCGACAAACTCGGCGCGCGGCGGCGGACGCAGGCGGTGCAGTTGGCAAAGGAATTTCGCTTGATCCCGTAGTTGTTTGTTATTTCGTTCGCGGCGAGGTCAACCGGACAATTGTCGCTGCCACTTTCGCATGATTTCACGCAAAATCATCCTTTCGGGTGACGCGCGCAACATCGACCAACCCGCAAAATCGGCCTTCCTCAACCCATCAGGAGTTGCCATGCGAAAAATTGTGCTGACTTTCGGCCTTATTGCCGGTGTGATTTTGTCGGCGATGATGCTTGTCACCATCCCTTTCCAGGATCAGATCGGTTTCGACAAGGGTGCCATCATCGGTTACACCACGATGGTGATTGCGTTCCTGATGGTGTTTTTCGGCGTCAAGTCATATCGAGATAACGTGGCGGGCGGCAGCGTCACGTTCGGTCGCGCTTTCATGGTGGGGCTGATGATCACACTCGTCGCCAGCGTTTGCTACGTGGCGACATGGCAACTGGTCTATTACAAACTCGCGCCCGACTTTGTCGAAAAATACGGGGCATACGCCATCCAGAAAGCGAAAAAATCCGGTGCCACGGATGAGCAAATCGCGGCGCAGAAAAAGGAAATGGCGGATTTCATCGATCTGTACAAGAATCCACTCGTAAATATTGCAATCACGTTGCTGGAGCCGCTACCGGTCGGACTTGTTTTCACCTTGGTGACGGCGGGGGTACTGAGTCGGAAGCGGCGAGAAAAGGACTGGGGTGCGACGACCGGGTAAATGCATGGGATTCGACCGGGACGGTCTTCGGTCGCGACAACCGGGACTTGTAATGATTCGCCCGTTGGACGCATTGTGAATCGGACATTGCGTTGCGTGATTGAGTAACCTTAAGTGAGTAACCTGAAGCAGTGTGCGTTTGTTGAACGTCAATAAAACACCTTGGAGGAAAAAATGGAACTGGGAAATTTTTCGGTCAGCTTGGCGGTAAAGGATATTGAAGTATCAAAGCAGTTTTACGAAAAGCTGGGTTTCATCGTTTTCGGCGGAAATCAAACGCAGAATTGGCTCATCCTGAAAAACGGCGAACATGTGATTGGGTTGTTTCAAGGCATGTTCGAGAAAAACATTCTTACGTTCAATCCGGGCTGGGACAGCAATGCAAAACCGGTGGGTAAATTTACCGACGTTCGCGCGTTGCAGCGCCAGCTTAAGGGCCGTGGCATCAGCTTCCTTACCGAGGCAGACGAGAGCACCGTCGGCCCGGCCAGCTTTATGGTTGCCGATCCTGATGGGAATACGATTCTGGTGGATCAACACGTATAGGAATGGCGACGTTGGAGATTGGTGGTAAACCGATCTCCAAAGGACAGGATGAACGACGTGTCGCAAGCCGATGGCGAAGTTGTGAATGGCAGCCGCGCCGGCATCCTGACATTTTTCCCGCAAACTGAAACCATGCCCGAACTTCCCGGCATTCGCGTTTATGCGGAATCCATCGGGTGCCTGTTTGACGGTGCCGTTCTCAAAAACATTCTGTTGCCGAATATTTTTCTGCTGTCCGAGCGGCCAGACCGGCGGGAGGGTGGCTTGTTGTCGTCTGGACTTAACGTGGAATGTAGGCGCGGCTATCGGCGATACAACCGCAATCGTTCATCGTTGTCGCCCGGACGGGCACCTTCCCACACCAGTTTCCAGCGCAGATCAACGCTGGATTCTTCGCTTCGCAAGCCCTGCGCCAATAGCCAGATGCACGACTCGGCTGCGGCGCTGCCAATGGGCGCAAATCGCAATCCTGCAAAATAATTCAGCGACGCGCGTTGTGGATCACCCAGATTGATCGATGCGAGACAGCCCGGTGACGCCGGCAATTGCCCGGCGATGACCGCCGCCGTGCCGCGATAACTGAGGCGATAGTCAAATGCCGGCAGACCAAGGAGATTGACCACCAGCCACACCAGCGTAATGCCGGCCGTCCAATTGACGATGGCGCGGCGATTATTGCGGTGGGCGCGCAACACGGCGTACGCCCACAGCAGGTTGAATCCGACGGCGATGGCAGCGGGAAAGTACGCGATCGAAAAGTTGTAACCCGGAAGTTGGCGGGCGAGGCTGTTGGCGGCGGCTTCCGGTGCGCCCGCCAATGCAACCGTCCAGTAGAACCATGCGGCAAAGGTCGCCAAGCCAAAAAACAGCAGGCTGAACCAATCCATAAAACTTGCCACGCTGCGCGACAATTTATCCGGCGTGTGGCTCGCCGCCAGTGCCAGCGGAATCAACAACGGCAAACCCATCGCATCGCTCGCCTTGCGGGTAAACGAAATCACCAGCAACAACGTCACAAAAGCCACCAGCGGCAACGCCAATTCCACCCGCTCGGCGATGCGCTTTCGCTCCTTGGCCCAAAGCCAGATCGCAAACGGCAATGCGGGCAAACCGTACCAAGGCAGAATGCGCAGAAAATGCAGCAGGTCGATTGGTCGTTTCGATGCGAGATCGGCGCATGGCAATCCGATAATTGCATCCATCCAGATCGAGATGGGGCCGGTCGCGTGTGTCAACAGAATGACGGGATAGACCAGCATGAACGGAATTGACACCAGCAGCGCCACACCGATGCCGGCGCGAAAGGTCCGGTTCCGCCAATCGCGCAACACGCCCATCAGGACGAGCGCGATCAGCGTGGGCGTGAGTGCCGGGACGATGCCAATTGAGAGAGCAATGATGCCGGCACCAATACCGGTGGTGACGCCACCCTTGATCGACTCGGAACGAATTCGTGTCATGCCGTAGAGCGAAACCGCGATGCCGGTGAGCCCGCCCAGTTCGGGATTCATTTGGTGTCCGCGCCACAACAATCCGAGACAGCCGATCAACAGAATTACGCTGATTCGCCCGGCGCGCGCATCATGCAGGCGGGTGGCGGTCTTATGCGTATAGACGAGTGTGATGGCCATGAACAGGCCGGTGGCGAGCCGTGCGCCGTCGTGCAGGGCAAGGATCGGCGAAAACAACATCGCCAACACTGCCGCAACCCAGTAATACAGCGGCGGATAATCGGTGCTGGGGACGCCGACGATTGTCGGGATCAGCCAATTCCCTTCTTGCAACATCGAATGCACGACGCCAAAGGCCAGTGATTCATCGGGCTTCCATGGATCGTGGCCGATCAGTCCCGGCAAAATCCACGCCACGCAGATAATAATAAACAAAGCGGTCTTGACCGGTGTGCTGGTGCCGTCGAACACGATCGGTTGGCGGAGACGGGAAATCATGGGAAGTTATTTTACGCGGCTAATTTTCGCCGGGCGGTTGCGCGAACTTTGATGTGGAAATGCAAACACGACGTGCAACAAAAAAGGCAGCCGTGGCTGCCTTTTCATGAACGCAGTTGTTTGAAAACTTATTTTGCGTCTGCCTTCGCGCCTGCTTTTGGTGCGGCAACCGCGCCGGACGTGCGGGCGTGGCGCTGCTTGAATTTCTCGACACGACCGGCCGTATCCATGATCTTGTGCTTGCCGGTGTAAAACGGATGAGATTCCGACGAAATCTCGATACGAATCACCGGGTATTCCTTGCCATCAGTCCAGGTCATTTTTTCCTTGCCCTTGGTCTCGGCGGTCGAGCGGGTCAGGAATTTGAAGTCGGCGGAAGAATCAAAAAAGATGACTTCGTGATATTCAGGGTGAATCGTGGGTTTCATTGGATTGCCTTTCTTTTCGTAAAGGGTGCGCCAAGGGTGAAAAGCGCGGGCACCTCTATTCGAACAAGTGTTTGAAGTGATGGGGTGAACTGGTAATTATGACGCAAAGTTGTTACGAAGGCAAAGGATACTGCCCTATGCGCCGTTCAAATTGACGTGCTAGTATCATAAAATAATACTAACTAGAGACACTTGTGACTTCCAAAGGAGATCGTGCATCCCGCTCGCAGGGCCAGACTTCGCTTCTTGTCGAGGCGCTAAAACGTTTATTGCGCGCGCGCGGCATGACCTATCGCGATTTGGGCAATACTCTTGACCTTTCCGAAGCCAGTGTCAAAAGGATGTTCGCCAAGGAGGCAATCACGTTAAAGCGCCTCGAAGAAGTCTGTGCCTGTCTCGATGTTGATTTGTTTGAGGTTACCAAACTTGCGCGCAATCAATCGGCGCACGCGCAGGAAATGACGATTGAACAGGAAGCAGCACTCGCCGCTGACGCACGCCTGCTCGGTATTTTCTATCTGGTACTGAACGATTGGCATGTGCCGGACATTCTTGAGCGATATGAAATCGACAAGGCGGAGGTGATTGCGTTGCTGGCAAAGCTGGATCATCTTGGCATCATCATGTTGCAACCGAATGATCGCGTCAGGTTGCTGATTCCGCGCACCATGCGCCTCAGGAATGACGGACCGATCCGGCAGGTACACGGCAATCGGGTGATCGGCGATTTTGTGGCCAGTGACTTTGTATCGGAAGGCGGAATGTTCCGACTGGAGATGCGCGAATTGTCTGCGCCGTCTTACTCGCTTATCCAGCGCAAACTTGAACGCATTGGTCAGGAGTTCAATGAATTGGCTGAATTGGACAGCTACCTGCCATCGGATCAGCGCCGCACCATTGGCATGGCGATCGGTACCAAACCATGGAAAATGTCGCTGGTGACGGGGATCCGATTGCGCGAAGAAAAACCTGCCGCATCGACCTCCGGGGCGGAAGCGGAGAAAAAGAAGAACTAGTTTTTCTTCATTGAATCGAAAAATTCCGCGTTGTTCTTGGTGGCCTTCAATTTGTCGACCAAAAATTCCGTGGCTTCGAGTTCATCCATGCTGTACATCATCTTGCGCAGCACCCAAACCTTTTGCAGCAGTTCGGGCTTGATCAGCAGTTCTTCCTTGCGCGTGCCCGAACGGTTTACGTTGATCGCCGGATAAACACGCTTCTCGGCGGCGCGCCGGTCAAGATGGACTTCCATGTTGCCGGTGCCTTTGAATTCTTCGTAAATCACGTCGTCCATGCGCGAGCCGGTATCGATCAGCGCAGTGGCGATGATGGTCAGTGAGCCGCCTTCTTCAATATTGCGCGCCGCACCGAAAAAGCGTTTCGGTCGTTGCAACGCATTGGCATCGACACCACCGGTGAGCACTTTGCCGGATGCCGGCACGACGGTGTTGTAGGCGCGTGCGAGGCGAGTAATCGAATCGAGCAGGATCACCACATCACGCTTGTGTTCCACCAGACGCTTGGCTTTTTCGATCACCATCTCGGCAACCTGCACATGGCGCGTGGCAGGTTCATCGAAGGTACTGGAAACCACTTCACCTTTTACGGTGCGTTGCATTTCTGTTACTTCTTCCGGACGCTCGTCGATCAATAGCACGATCAACGTGATATCGGGATGGTTCGAGGTGATGGCGTGCGCGATGTGCTGCAGCATCACGGTTTTGCCCGATTTCGGAGACGCCACCAGCAGACCGCGTTGTCCCTTGCCGATGGGCGCAATGATGTCGATGACGCGACCGGTGATGTTTTCATCGGACTTGATATCGCGTTCCAGCGTGAACGGCTTATCCGGAAACAGCGGCGTTAAATTCTCGAAAAGAATCTTGTTTTTGGAAGCCTCTGGCGGCTCGCCGTTGACTTTGTCAACTTTCACCAGTGCGAAGTAGCGTTCGCCTTCTTTCGGTGTGCGAATTTCGCCTTCGATGGTGTCGCCGGTATGCAGATTGAAGCGGCGAATCTGCGAGGGGCTGACGTAAATATCGTCAGGCCCGGCCAAGTAGGAAATGTCGGGCGAGCGCAGGAAGCCGAATCCATCCTGCAATACTTCGAGCGTGCCGTCGCCGAAAATCGCTTCGCCCTTTTTCGCCTGATGCTTCAGCAGGGCGAAAATCAGTTCCTGTTTTCGCAGGCGATTGGCGCCTTCGAGTTCAAGCTGATTGGCGGTCTCAACGAGTTCGGAGACGTGTTTTAATTTGAGTTCGGATAATTGCATCGCTATGCCGCAGGGAAGTAAAAAAGGGGGCGGAAAATAAAGTGCTCAAAAATGCCGCCAAGTTAAAACGCCTCTGCGGAATGGTGCTCAGGCTTGCTTCCTGAACACCGGGCATCAACTAATATTGTTGGGATTCGCGACAGAGGTGTTGCTGAAATGACATCTGCGGATTGGAATCGACGCAGACTTGGGCGAAGGATAGGGCGCTTCCACGCCCTTGTCAATCGGTATTGCGGTTAAATATTGGCGTCGATAAACGCAGCCAACTGGGACTTTGACAACGCGCCGACCTTGGTCGCTTCGACAGCACCGTTCTTGAACAGCATCAGGGTGGGGATGCCGCGGATGCCGTACTTGGGCGGCGTATCCTGATTTTCGTCGATATTCAGCTTGGCCACTTTCAGTTTGCCGGAATAATCCTTCGCCACGTCGTCGAGAATCGGTGCAATCATCTTGCACGGTCCGCACCACTCTGCCCAATAATCGACCAGCACCGGGGTCGTGCTTTGCAGGACTTCCGAATCAAACGTTGCATCAGTGACATAGACAATGGCATTGCTCACAGATAACCTCTATATACGGGAAAGTGAAGTGAATTATGCCATTGTTTCCGGGCCGAGACCGTCGCAATGGCGGACCTGCAGGGTCAACATGATCGAATGCCGCCTGACTGGCGCGCGTCTGTTAAAATTTGCGCTCACCCTGCCAGATCTCTCGTCCCGCTTTTCCGCACCACTTCAAGGTTGGTCCATGACTTACGTAATCACCGAATCCTGCATCAAATGCAAATACACCGACTGTGTCGATGTTTGCCCCGTGGATTGTTTCCGCGAAGGCCCGAACATGCTGGTCATCGACCCGGACGAATGCATTGATTGCACTTTGTGTGTCGCCGAATGCCCGGTCGAGGCCATCTTCGCGGAAGACGACGTACCAGAAAATCAGCGTTCATTTATCAAGATCAATGCCGATCTGGCCAAGGGGTGGGCACCGATCATCGCGCGCAAGCCGGCACCCGCCGACGCCGATGATTGGGTGAAAATCAAGGAAAAGGCACATTTGCTGGAAAAGTAGCATGGTGTGATCGGGGGTGTGGAGGCAATCAGGGCGCTTGCACACCGATTGGGAGTTCGTTCAATTTCCAATGCGCTCGAACTGGCCGTGGAATGGGAACTTGAAAGCAGCCTGACGTGAATTCTCCTTCCGGAAGAATCGATTATCTGGCGCTTCACGCTTTGATCGCCGCCGGCACGCGCGTGACGATTGTCACCCCCAACCGCCGCCTCGCGACATTTCTCACCCGCGAATTCGACGATGCGCTATTGATGGCGAAGTCCGGCGCGCGCGGCCCGGCATGGCACAGCGCGGATATTCTTCCGTTGGAAACGTTCTTTGAACGCACCTATCGCGCCTTTGGTTTACGGGCGAACGATGCCGCGCTACCGCAATTGCTCAGCGCGATTCAAAGCCAATCTATCTGGGAAGATCTGATCCGAAAATCCAGCGATCAGGCGGGAATGCTAAGTGTTCCGCAGGCCGCCCACCAAGCACTCGGGGCCTGGCAATTGGCGCACGCCTGGCACCTGTTGCCTGATATGCGCGGCACGGTATTGCATCAGGATGGCAAGCTCTTCCAGTCGTGGGCGATGCAGTATCAACAGGTTTGCCGCGAGCGCAACCTGATTGACGGTGCGGTGCTAGCGGATTTTCTGGCAACGCTGATGGTCGATGACGCGTTGTTGCCCAATGTTCTTTACACGGCGGGCTTTGATATCGTCACGCCTCAGCGGCAACATTTTTTCGACGCCTGCGTTGCGGCCGGCGTCAATGTTGAAAGCGTGTCAACGGGCAGCGATGACGCAAACAGCAAATTGAGTCGCGTCGAATTCGCCAGTGAATCTGACCAATTTCGCGAGTGCGCGGCGTGGGCGCGACGCCATCTGGAAGCGAATCGGCAGACGCGTATCGCCATCGTCGTGCCCGATCTGCGCGCGAAAAGGTCGCAGGTGGAGCGGGCACTCATTGATGCGCTGCTGCCCGGCGAGCGTGCCGAAGTGCGCACCCACCGCGACCAGACTGCGCACTGGTTCAACATCTCGCTCGGTCAGCCGCTGAGCGAATATGCGCTGGTAAACGATGCGCTTGCGCTGCTTGAATTTTCACAAGGACGCGCGATGCCGTACCTCACCGTCAGCGCCTTGTTGCGGTCCCCGTACGTGGCGGGCGCGGAAGAAGAGCGCGCCGGACGCGCCGCACTTGACCGGGAGTTGCGCGAAATTGTTGCGCCGGAGATCAGTTTATTCACGCTGCAAAAAAAGCTGGCGCTTACGGCTAAATCCGGATTGCCCAATAGGCTGGCAAATTCACTTTCACAATGCGGAAAACTAAGACTCTGCATAGATCGGATGGCCGGACTGGGTGGAATGCCTTCGCCGCAGGTTTCGCCGCAGGATTGGGCGCGGCATTTCGCGCGGGTGCTCGGCGCATGGGGTCTTCCCGGGGGTTTCCCCGGGGGTCTTCCCGGCGATTTTTCCGGCGATTTTTCCAGCGAGGCCGGTCTGGATTCGGTGGAATATCAGGTGCTGCAAAAATTCCGCGATGCGCTCGATATTTTTGCCTCGCTGATCGTGGTGAAGCCGCGCATGCGCGCCAATGACGCACTGGTGCAATTGCGGCGATTGCTGGCCGATACCGTTTTCCAAGCGGAGTCATCCGCCGGTGCCGCGCCACCGATTCAGGTGCTGGGCATTCTTGAATCGGCCGGTCAGTGCTTTGATGCGCTGTGGGTGACAGGGTTGAGCGATGATGCGTGGCCGCTCACCGCGCGACCGGTGCCGTTCATTCCGGCGATACTGCAACGCAATGCCGGCGTACCGGAGGCGTCGGCGGACGCATCGCTGGCACTTGATCGACGCATCACGGACGGCTGGCGATTGAGTGCGCCGGAAGTGATGTTCAGTCATGCCCGGCGCGCCTCGGGGCGCAACGCCGACGAGCAAATCCGTGCAGCGAGTGCATTGATTCGCGATATCGCGCCGACTGTTTTACCGGATGCAAGCATCGGGGCGGCACCCGCAGATTTTGCCCGCGCCGCGCAAGCGTGCGGGTTGCGCGAGCCGATTCCCGATCACGCGCTTGAAATGCTTCCCACGCCCACCCACGTTGGTGGCGGTGCGGCGGTGATTCGCGATCAGGCGGCATGTCCGTTTCAGGCGTTTGCGCGCCACCGTTTGTCTGCCGAACCATTGAGCGTGCCGCACGCGGGGCTGGACGCCGCCGAGCGCGGTACGCTG
>JANLQC010000032.1:0-14392 GCA_031367575.1 Betaproteobacteria bacterium
GCGCGGCTGCGCCGAGAGCCGCCGCATTTTGGAAGCGGCCGGCATCGATAATATCGAGACTGCAACTGACGAAGATTTCCACACCGAATATCTGGCGCCGATTGTCTCGATCGCACTGGTCGATGGATTGGATGCGGCGATGGCCCACATCGCAACATATGGCTCGCAACATACCGACGCGATTGTCAGCGAAGATCATTCGCGCGCGATGCGATTTTTGCGCGAAGTCGATTCGAGCTCGGTCATCATCAACGCCTCGACCCGTTTTGCCGATGGTTTTGAATATGGCCTCGGTGCCGAAATCGGCATCTCAACCGATAAGTTGCATGCGCGCGGACCGGTCGGTCTCGAAGGACTGACCTCGCAAAAATGGGTGGTGTTCGGCGATGGCCAGATTCGCGGCTGACGGCTGACGCTTGGCGTTGACTTCCATTGTCCTGCATTGTCCTATTTGGCGGCACGTTCGACCCGGTGCATCTGGGCCATGTGGCGATGGTGGATTGCGCGCGACGCGAACTGTCACCATCACGAATGGTGGTACTGCCGGCTGGGAACCCTTACCAGCGCGGCCGTTTGCCATTCGCGCCACCCCACCATCGCGCGGCGATGCTGAGACTCGCGTTCAACGATGCGTCAATGGTGGAAATCGACACCCGCGAATTTGATCGCAGCGGCCCAACCTACACATTGGACACGTTGCGCGAATGGCGCGCGGCATGCGGCGACGACACGCCGCTGATCTGGCTGATGGGTGGCGATGCGTTTGCCCGGCTGGATACGTGGCATCAATGGCCATCGCTGTTCACGCTGGCAAGTTTCGCGGTGGTGCTTCGGCAAGGCGAGCCACATCCGCTCGACACCGGCAGTAGCGCATTGACAACAGAGTTGGCGAACCGTGAGGCCGGTGTCGCCACGCTCGCCTCAGCACTTTCAGGCCACTACACCCTGCTCGATAGGAGTGTGCCGCCGACATCCTCTACCGACATCCGCGCGCGGCGGCAACGGCACCAATCCATCCGGCATTTGGTGCCCGACGCCGTTTGCGACTATATTGAGCAACACAATCTCTATTCAGCGAAGGAGCAGGCATAAGTTGGCTACGAAAAAACTGTCCTCAATCGTCATCGATGCGCTTGAAGATATCAAGGCGCGCGATATCAAACTGATCAATGTCGCCAGGCTCACGTCGGTGTTCGATTACATCGCCATTGCCAGCGCCGAATCCACGCGCCAGACCAAGGCGCTCGCGAAAAACGTGATGGACAAGGTCAAGGCAGCCGGCGGCTGGATTTACGGCATCGAGGGCGAACAGTCGGGCGAGTGGGTGCTGGTCGATTGCGGCGATGTGGTCGTGCATATCATGCAGCCCGCGGTGCGCGAACACTACAAGCTCGAAGAATTGTGGGGCGAGGGCAAACTGGAGTTTCCGCTGCCGGTGGTGAAGAAGGCGGTGGTGAAAAAACCAGTCGCGGCGAAGCTGGTCGTTGCAAAGCCGGTCGTAAAGAAGCCGGTCGTAAAGAAACGCAACGCCGCGCCGAAAGTGGTGGCGAAGGTCAAACCGGCCGTGGCGAAAGCAAAACCGGCGACGGCGAAAATCACGAAACGCAAAACAACCGCCGCCTTGCCGGTGGTGAAATCAAAAACCGTCAAGGTAACGAAAGTGGTGGCGAAGCGGAAGGTTGGGGTGAAAAAAGCCGTCACAAAAACAACTCCCGCCGCGCGCGCGAAAACACCCGTGACGACATTGAAAAAAACCGCCGTAAAGAAACCGGCAGCGAAAAAACCGACGGTGAAAAAGCCGACGGCGAAAACCGCAGTCGCAAAAAAGTTGGTGGTGAAAAAACCGACGATGAAAAAAACGGTCACCAAGAAAACGACCTCGACGCCCGTCACCGGTCGGCGCAAGGCGGGCGCTTAGGCGGTTGTTGTCGGCGCGGTGGCATGCCCCCAAAAACAGGTGAAACTCAAGCACTGGCGCGGCGTTTGCGGCATTTATCGATGAAGAAGCCCGCCGGTATTGGTGGTTCGCCATTGGGACTTTCATTAAACTCAAATTTTCGTCATTCCCGCGAAGGCGGGAATGACGGGGTTTGCAGACGATCCCCATATGATCGACGGCCGAAATGAAGCTCACCATTCTCGCCCTCGGGCACAAACTGCCGGGCTGGGCGCAGACCGGGTTTGAAGAATTCACCAAACGCATGCCGCCGGAGGCGCGCATCGATTTGATCGAACTGAAGCCCGAGGATCGGACCTCAAAAGCGATCAGCAAAGTATTGGAACAAGAGGCGGTGCGCATTAACGCGGCAATGCCGAAAGATGTGATACGTGTTGTGCTCGATGAGCGCGGCACACCGCTCTCGACCAAAATGCTGGCGTCATGGATGGAAAACTGGATGGCCGAGGGCGTCAGTGCGTGCTTCATCATCGGCAGCGCCGATGGCCTCGCACCGGCAGTGAAAAAGTCGGCGGATAAAATGGTCGCGTTATCCGGATGTACACTGCCACATGGCATGGTGCGCGTGATGCTCGCCGAGCAACTGTACCGGGCGTGGTCGTTGCTGAAGAATCATCCGTATCATCGGCAATAGACAAACTGAAATGTGATGCAACCCATATCGAACATCATCTATCTGGCCTCGAAAAGTCCGCGCCGCCGCGAATTGCTGAAGCAGATCGGCATCCATTTTGAGCTGCTACTGATACGCGAACAGGCACCGCGCGTCGATGTCGATGAAGTACCCATGCCCAGCGAAACCGCGCACGCGTATGTCGAGCGCGTCTGCAAGCTGAAAGCCGAAGCGGCGTTGGCCGTGATGCGGCAGCGGCGCCTGACACTGCGCCCGGTGCTGACGGCCGATACCACGGTGGCGCTCGATGGGCAGATTTTTGGCAAGCCGGCTGATCAGGCCGATGCGCGCCGAATGCTATCGCTGCTCTCCGGCGAATCGCACCAAGTGCTGACGGCAGTCGCGGTGGCGGTAGGCAACGAGGTCAAACAGGTGTTGACCACCAGCTTTGTGACTTTCGCCAAACTCAGCGAAGACGACATCAAACGCTACATTGACACCGGCGAGCCGATGGACAAAGCCGGCGCGTATGCCGTGCAGGGATTGGCGGCAAAATTCATCGTCAAACTCTCCGGCAGTTACTCCGGCGTGATGGGATTGCCGCTTTACGAAACGGCAGTGCTGCTGCGACAATGCGGCGTACAGATTTGATGGGTAAATTTTTGATGCGTACGCCGCATCTCTTCGCGCGATATTGATTTTTTCGTGGCTGCGCACTCCCATTTTGCATCCGCCGCATCCGCCGCATCACCCGCCCCACCCACTCAACCAAAAGAAAAAATGCCGTGAACGAGCAGATTCTCATCAACGTTACTCCGCAGGAAACGCGCGTCGCCGTCATGGAGCTCGGCACGGTTCAGGAACTGCATGTCGAGCGCGCCTCGAACCGCGGTCTGGTCGGCAATATTTATCAGGGCCGGGTCGGGCGCGTGCTGCCGGGCATGCAATCGGCATTCATTGAAATCGGCCTCGCGCGCGCGGCGTTTCTGCACGTGGCCGACGTGTGGGCGTCCAACAAGGGTGCCGAGCAAAAGCCGATTGAAAAAATATTGCACGAGGGACAATCGCTGGTGGTGCAGGTCATCAAGGACCCGATCGGCAGCAAGGGCGCGCGCCTGTCCACGCAGATATCGATTGCCGGGCGGTTGCTGGTGTACCTGCCGGGCGACCAGCATATTGGCATCTCGCAACGGATTGAAGATGAGGTCGAGCGCGAACACTTGCGCGAAAAATTGCATCAATTGGTGCCGGAAGGCGAGCCCGGCGGTTTTATCGTCCGCACCGTGGCCGAAACCGCCACCGATGAAGAGCTCACGTCCGACATCGAATACCTGATCAAGCTATGGCGTGGCATTTCGGAAACCGCCCTCACCGCGCCGCCGCAAATGCTGCTCTATCAGGACCTCGATCTGGCGCTGCGCGTGCTGCGCGATCTGGTCACCAAAGAGACCGAACGCATCATCGTCGATTCGCGCGAAACGTACACGCGGATGGTCGAATTCGCCGAACGCTATATGCGAAAGTCGCTGTCGGTGCTGGAGCACTACGTGGGCGAGCCGGCGCTGTTTGACCTGTTCGCGGCCGAGGATGAAATTGAGCGCGCGCTCGGACGGCGCGTCGATTTGAAATCCGGCGGCTATGTGATCATCGATCAGACCGAGGCGCTCACCACGGTCGATGTCAACACCGGTGCGTTTGTCTCCGGCCGCAGTTTTGACGACACCATTTTCAAGACCAATCTCGAAGCCACGCAGGCGGTTGCGCGCCAATTGCGCCTCAGAAATCTGGGCGGCATCATCATCGTCGATTTCATCGACATGGATAACGACGAGCACAAGAACGCGGTGTTAAGCGAATTCCACAAGGCACTGTCGCGGGATCGCACGCGCATCACCGTCAACGGCTTCACCCAATTGGGCTTGGTGGAAATGACCCGCAAACGCACGCGCGAAAGTCTGGCGCATGTGCTGTGCGAACCGTGCCCGACCTGTACCGGACGCGGCGAAATCAAATCGGCGCAAACGGTGTGCTATGAAATTCTGCGTGAAATCCTGCGCTCGGCACGGCAATTCGATGCCAAGGAATTCCGCATTCTCGCGTCGCAAACGGTGATTGACCGATTTCTCGATGAAGAATCGCAAGGCATGACGATGCTCGAGGATTTCATCAAGAAACCGATTTCACTGTCGGTGGAGAGTGCCTACACACAGGAACAGTTCGACGTCATTCTGGTGTAGGTCCGTGCCACGCGCGATGTTGATCGGACAAGGGCCGCGGGCCACGAATCACGCCGGATCCGCACAACGTTTACGGCTTCGAGAGACTGTTTACATCCAGTTTTTGCGTCGTGGACATATCCAATTTCTGCGTACTCAGGAAATCGACCGCGCCTGATTTTGGGGCAGGTGTGAGTCGTACGGTACGGGTGGATTCGGCATTCAGCTTGAGATCGAACATCGGTCCGTCGGGCACCGCTGCCGGTTTCGGTGCATTTGCGGCAGTGGCGGCAACGACCGGCGCGGCCGTGGCGTTTGCCGGGGCTGCGTCGCGCGGCGCGCCGACATCGCGAACTTTCAAGATGAGCGAGGTGATCATTTCGATTTGCCGCTGGATCTCCACCCGCTGAGTTTGCAGTTTGTTGACTTCCTCGGTGATGGCGCTGCCGCGTTCATTGATCTTGGCGAGCGAATCCAGGCGCGCCTGCAATTGCGCCTTGTGATCCTTGATTTGTGACTCCAGCGGCAGCGGCACCTCGGCCAGCCAGCGTTCGGTGTCGGCGCGCGCGCCGACGAAAATCTTGCGCGCCGCCTCGACCAGCATCCGCCAGAATCGCCGCACCATGAAACGTTTTTCGGTCATGACGATGTTGACCGGATCCTTGCAGAACTGCTCGGTCTCGTAGATCAGGATTTGCAGCTTGTTGCGCGGCCCCTCGAAATCGAGCGGCGGGAAATTCATTTTGTCGAACTTGAAACGCACATGAAACGTGTTGTAAACGCCTTCCATCAGACGCCGAATATCCTCGCCGGCCAAATTCACCGCTTTGAATTCATCGCCGATCAGGCGAATCAATTCGCGCATGCCGCGCGTCAGGCTCACGGTGTTCCATGAATCGTTGATGGTCTCGAGACTGCGCGCGCACAGCTTGTCGAGGCGCGTCGGGTTGAAGACCTCGAGCAGCGCGTTGCGTTTATTGTTGAAGGTGGTGCGCTGCACTTTATATTCGGTGAGCGCGTTGTTATAGGCTTCTTTTTCCGCGCTGACCTGCTGCCACAATTTCATGGTGAGGTCGCGGCTTTTGCCGGACAGCATCGCGAGCTCGTTCAATTGCACCTGATTGGCTTCCAGTTTTTGCGTGCAACTGCGGTGGCTGGTAATCATCATCGCGCCGATTTCGCTGGTGACCGCCTTGGCCAGCAGTTGGCGCTTGATCGGAATGATCTGGTGGGCGAGGTAGGCCTCAAGTTTTTCGATGCCCGAACGCTCGACCATTTCGCGGTCGCCCTTGATGCGCCCGACCAGCGCTTTTTGTGCGGACAGCGCGAACACTTTTTCAGGCGGCAATCCAAGCTGCGAGCAGGTGGTTTCCATCATGCGCTGCATGCCGGCCTTGATTTCCGGCTCCGTTTTCAGTTCATCCCACATCACGTCGATCTTGTTGAGAACGGCGATTTTCTCCGGCAAGCCGCTCTTGACATAGCGATCCCAGATTTCCAGATCACTCTTGGTTACCCCGGTGTCAATGCCCAGCAGAAACAGGATCGCCTGCGCGCTCGGCACGGTGGAAAGGGTGAGCTCGGGTTCCAGCCCGAGCGAATTGAGGCCGGGCGTGTCAAGAATCGACAAGCCATTGGTCAACAGCGGATGCGGGTAATTGATGATCGCGTAACGCCAGGCCGGCACTTCGACGATGTCATCTTCGTTCGGCCCTTGCCCGGAATCGTCGAACATCGGAATCAGGCCCATCATGCGTGCATCGAGCGCGTAGACACGCTTGGTGTCCGCCAGCGCCGAGAGTGCCTGTTTCATTTCCTTGGCGCTGTTCACATTCAGGCGGATCTTCGACCATTCCACCGGCATGTTTTTCAGTTGCGAAATCGATTCGTCGCGATAGCGCGTTTCCACCGACAGCAGCTTGAGATAAGGCTCCTCATTGGGATCGTGAAACAGCTCGGTCGGGCACATCGTGGTGCGGCCGACGTCCGAGGGCAACAGGCGCTCCTTGAAACTGGAGAAGAATAGCGCGTTGATCAATTCCGTTTTGCCGCGCGAGAATTCGGCGAGGAACGCGAGCATCAGCCGACCGCGATTGAGGGTCTCCAGCAGATCGTAGAAACGGATCGACTGCTGCACATCAAGCTGGTTGGTCTTTTCCAGCCAGTCATGATAATCGTGTACCGCGCGCGTCAGGCCCTCCCGCCACTCGCTGTAGCGGGCAATTTCGGTCTCAAAACGGCTGTTGATATTGTCGTTGAATTCCACGTCAGGGGGTCGATTCAATTCTTATCGTTCAAGAGTGTACTTCATCGGCGGCACCTACGCGTAAGGCGCGCGACCGGGCGCGCACGCTGCGAGCAGGGTCCGACATGGTGCCAACAGCGGCTCAATGTCGGGTGGCGGCGCTCAGGTGCCGCTTAACATGCGGATCAGCGATTTGCCCGCTTCCTGTTCCAGCCACATCATTGGCCCGATCTGGATGACTTGCAAAATAACCAGCAGTATCAGCGGCGACAAATCGACTCCGCCGACCAACGGAATCATGCGCTGGAAGGGCCGCAGGAAAGGACGCGACAACGCGTCAAAAAAGGGCCGGATCGGATGATAGGGACTGACCCAGGAAAGCAGCGCCTGAATGATCACCACGCCCATCAGCAGGTACACGGAAAGTTTCAACAGCTTTACCAAGGCAAGCAGCACGATGGCCGGCCAAAAACCCGGTATGCCGAGTGCCTTTACACTGAGGAGCGCATAGAGCGACACCAATAAAACGCTTTGCGCAATCCATGCGACCAGGAACGACGCGAGATCGAGCCCCATCACGCCGGGAATCAGTTTGCGCATCGGCTTGACGGCGAAATCGGTCAGGGCGACGACAAAATTGGCGATTGGATTGCGAAACGGCGCGCGAAACGCCTGCGCATAGAATCGAGTCAGCACTGCCAGCACGAACAAGTCGAATATGGTTTCGAGCAGATAGCTGAGCGCCTGGGTGGCCATCAATTTTTCCCGGTGTTGGTGGCGATGGTGCCTGCGACTGTCGCGTAATTTGTGGCTTCGCGGCTCAATTCGTCACCGAGTTCGCGCGAGCGTTCGCACGCGGCCTTGACGCCCGCCACAAAATGCCGCTTCAGTTCGAGCGCATCGAACGTTTCAATCGCGCGCTCGGTGGTGCCGCGCTTGGAGGTGACGCGTTCGCGCAGCAGGTTCGGCGCATCGTCACTGGCGGCGGCGAGCTTGGCACTGCCGAGAAAAGTCTGCAACGCAAATTGGCGCGCACATGCATCATCGAAGCCCAGTTCGCACGCCGCTTGTTCAAGCGCTTCGATGAAATAAAAAACATAGGCCGGCCCGCTGCCGGAAACGGCGGTCACCGCGTCGAGCATCGATTCCTGATCGAACCAGGCGGTTTGGCCGACCGCGCCAAGCAATTTTTCGGCTGCACGGCGTGATTCCGCCGCCACGGCCGATGCGGCATATAGCCCGGTGATGCCGGCCCGGATCAGTGCCGGCGTATTCGGCATCGCGCGCACAATATTCCTGTAGGCGTCGGAGGCGGAATCGGCTTTCTTCCCACCCAGCCAGCAGGCGAGATCGGTGACACGAATGCCGGCGGCGATGCTGATCACGAGTTGGGTGCGCAATTTACCCGCCAGCGGCGTGACAGCGCGTTTCATCATCTGCGGCTTGACGGCCACAATGATTACATCGGTGACGAGGTCGCGCTCGTGAAATTCTGAGGCCGACGCAATTCCCATCGCCGTCAGTACTGAGCGCGTATCCGCGAGCGGTTCGATCACATGGATATCAGCCGTCAATTGGCCCTGCGCAATCAATCCGCCGATGATCGCCTGACACATGTTGCCGCCGCCGACAAACAAAATTTTCACGCTCCCGCTCCCAATTTATTGTCGCCCGGTTTTGCGCGCGCGCCAAATACCGCGCCGCCAATTCGCACCATGGTGGCGCCCTCGGCGATTGCCAGCGCATAATCGTCTGACATGCCCATCGACAGCGTGTCGATTTCGGGCCAAACGCGTTTCATCGACTCGAACAATCCCTTCATCATACGGAATTGCGCCTGGCGCGCGCTTTCGTCCGGGGTATTCTCAATCACCGTCATCAGGCCGCGAAATTTGAGGCCGGGCAGCGGCACAATTTCCCGGGCAAGATTGAGCGCATCGGCGGGCGCGACGCCACTTTTGCTCGATTCACCACAGACGTTGACCTGTATGCACACGTTTAACGCGGCTCGCGCGGGCAGCCCCGCGCGGTGTTCCGACAGCGCGCGGGCGATTTTGAGGCGATCGATGGTTTGCATCCAGTCAAAATTGCGCGCCACCAGTTTTGCCTTGTTGCTTTGCAGCGGGCCAATGAAATGCCAGACCATTCCGCGCGCGCGCAGCGGCGCGCTGGCATCGATCTTGGCGACGGCTTCCTGCACATAGTTTTCGCCGAAATCGCGTTGCCCCGCGTCGAAAGCGGCACGGATATCGGCCTCCGGCTTCGCCTTCGACACCGCCACCAGCGTGACCGGTGCGCGCGCCGCCAACGGCAGGGCCGCGCTGGCGGCATCAAGGCCCGCCCTGACGTGTTGCAAGTTCGATTCGATTGGGGACATAATCACTCGAAGAAAGGCTGCTTTCGCGGGCCGTCATTGCAATTTGAATGCAGTAAGCCGGTCGGAGCGGTTGTTTTGCCGATTTGGCTGTTGATGCGCGTCACGACCGAAAACCACCAAGGAAAAGTATAAATGGAAATCGCCGAACTGCTCGCTTTTGGTGTCAAGAACAAGGCCTCCGACCTGCATTTGTCCGCCGGCTTGCCGCCAATGATCCGCGTTCATGGCGACGTGCGCCGCATCAATGTGCCCGCGCTGTCGCACGACGACGTGCATGGCATGATTTACGACATCATGAACGATGGTCAGCGCAAACACTACGAGGAAAACCTCGAGTGCGACTTTTCGTTCGAGATCCCCAACCTCGCGCGGTTTCGCGTCAATGCGTTCAATCACCAGCGCGGTTCCGGTGCCGTGATGCGCACCATTCCATCGAAAATCCTGTCGCTGGTGGACTTGAATGCGCCGAAGAGTTTCGAGGAAATCTCCAACCAGCCGCGCGGCATGGTGTTGGTCACCGGGCCGACCGGTTCCGGCAAATCCACCACGCTGGCGGCGATGGTGAACCATATCAACGAAAACGAATTCGGCCATATCCTGACGGTCGAAGACCCGATCGAATTCGTGCATGAATCGAAAAAATGCCTGATCAACCAGCGCGAAGTCGGGCCGCATACCCTGTCATTCGCCAACGCATTGAAGTCCGCGCTGCGCGAAGATCCGGACATCATTCTGGTGGGTGAAATGCGCGATCTGGAAACGATTCGCCTCGCGATGACCGCCGCCGAAACCGGTCACCTCGTGTTCGGCACATTGCATACCAGCTCGGCGGCCAAAACGGTGGATCGGATCATCGACGTATTCCCGGCGGCCGAAAAGGAAATGATCCGCGCGATGTTGTCGGAATCATTGCGCGCGGTAATTTCGCAGACACTTTGCAAAACCAAGGACGGCACCGGGCGCGTGGCCGCACACGAAATCATGGTCGGCACGCCGGCCATCCGCAACCTGATCCGCGAGGCGAAAGTCGCGCAGATGTATTCGGCCATCCAGACCGGCACGGCACTTGGCATGCAGACCATGGATCAGAATTTGGCGGATCTGGTGAAACGCGGCATCATTACCATCGCCGAAGCGCGCGGCAAGGCGGCCAACAAGGATTCGTTTAATTAACCGTTCGGCGTGGCCGATGGCCATATGCCGGGCGCTGCGACAGGAGAAGTCATGGAACGCGATGAGGCACTAAAATTTGTTCACCAGTTATTGCGTGCGATGCTCGCGAAGCGCGCCTCCGATTTGTTCATCACCGCCGGATTTCCGCCGGCCATGAAAATCGACGGCAAGATGACGCCGGTCTCGCAGTCGAGCCTCTCGCCGGTACACACCGGCGAAATCGCGCGCTCGATCATGACCGACAAACAGGCGGCCGAATTTGAAGCGACCAAGGAGTGCAACTTTGCCATTGCGCCCACCGGCATCGGTCGCTATCGCGTGAATGCGTTCGTGCAGCAGGGACGCATCGGTCTGGTGCTGCGTACCATCACCACCACGATTCCGAAAATGGAGGATCTCGGCTTGCCCGAAGTGCTGAAGGATGTGGTGATGACCAAGCGCGGGTTGGTCATCCTCGTCGGCGGCACCGGCAGCGGTAAATCGACCACCCTCGCGGCAATGATCGGCTTTCGCAACGAAAACAGTTACGGGCACATCATCACCATCGAAGACCCGGTCGAATACGTGCATGAGCACAAGAACTGCGTGATCACACAGCGCGAAATCGGTGTCGATACCGACAACTGGTTCGCGGCGCTGAAAAACACCTTGCGGCAGGCACCGGACGTGATTCTGATCGGTGAGATTCGCGACCGCGAAACCATGGATTACGCGATCGCGTTCGCCGAAACCGGCCACCTTTGCATGTCAACCTTGCACGCCAACTCGACCAATCAGGCGCTGGATCGGATCATCAATTTTTTCCCCGAAGAGCGGCGTCACCAGTTGCTGATGGATTTGTCGCTCAACCTGAAAGCGTTCGTTTCGCAGCGGCTGATCCCGAAAAAAGAGGGCAAGGGACGCGTCGCGGCGATCGAAATTTTGCTCAATTCGCCGCTGATTCAGGACTTGATTTTCAAGGGCGAAGTCCACGAGATCAAGGACGTGATGAAGCGCTCGCGCGAAATCGGCATGCAGACGTTCGACCAGGCGCTGTTCGATCTGTTTGAAGGCGACTTGATTTCCTACGAGGATGCGTTGCGTAACGCCGACTCACTGAACGATTTGCGTTTGAAGATCAAGCTCGAAGGCAAGAACGCGAAGGAAAAGGATTTGGCGGCCGGGCTGGAGCATTTGGAAATCGTCAAGTAATCGAAAACCCAGCAGTGGCGCGGCGTTCGGGGCGAAAACGGCTGTAAAGCCGCGCCGGTGCTAGAGTTTGTCACCGGCATCGTGGGCCGATGTTTCACCCATCAGCAGGCACAGCCGGCTTGCGATTGCTGCCCGCAATCACTTTGTACTCAAACAACCGGCATTCCAGTTTGCCATTGAAAAGTGGCGTGCGTTTACTGGCGGAAAGACGCACCAGCTTCGGCAACTGCGGGTCGCCGGTGAAAAAATACGCGCGCCAGCCGGCGAATTTTTGTTTGAGTAAATCACCGAGCTTGGGGTACAACGCCGCGAGGTCATCGACTTCTCCCAGCCGTTCGCCATAGGGCGGATTGGTGACGAGGACGCCGCTGCTCGCGGGTGCCGATAGTTCGAGAATATTGACCTGCTTCAAATGCACCGCATCGATCAACAGATTGGCGGTGAGGTTTTCGCGCGCATCGGTGATGGCGTAGCCGTATTTGTCGGATCCAAAAATCGGCAGCGGTGACGCAGGCATCGGCTTCTGCGCGGCGCGCGCGCCATTGACTTCGGCGTCCCACCGCGATTGATCAAAATTCTTGAGCTTGGTGAAGGCAAAATCGCGCAGCCGATTGCCCGACAATCCCGGCGCGATATTGAGCGACATTTCCGCCGCTTCGATCAGGAAAGTGCCGCTGCCGCACATCGGATCCAGAAACGCTTCAACACCATCCCAGCCGGATAATTTGATGATGCCCGCCGCCAGATTCTTCTTCAGTGGCGCTTCGCCGGTGTGGTCTCTCAAACCGCGCTTGAACAGCGGCTCGCCGGAAAGATCGACGTACAGTGTCGCATGGGTGGCGTCCAGAAAGGCGTGGATGCGGATATCCGGCGCGCGCGCATCGACCGAGGGACGCGCGTCCACCTGCTCGCGAAATTTGTCGCAGATGGCGTCCTTGATTCTGAGCGTGATGAAATCGAGGCTCTTCAATGGGCAGCGATGGGCATTGATCTCAACCTTGATCGTGCGCGAAACGTCGAACCACGCCGGCCACGGTTGCAAGAACGCGGCATCGTAAATATGCTGCTCTTGCTCATACGAAAAATAGGCAACCCGCCACAGGATTCGGCTTGCGATGCGCGAATGCAGGTTGGCGCGATAGCCAAGTGCCTTGTCGCCCTCAAATGAAACGCCCGCCTCCTGCGCTTGCAGACTGAATGCGCCGAGTGCCTGTAATTCTGAGGCGAGAACGCCGGACAGGCCGCGCGGGCAAGGGGCAAAAAAATGTTCGCTCATGGTTTTTTTGGAAAGGGGGAACCTACATTGGCTTGGGGAACCTCTGATTAAGTGTCATTCCCGCGAACGCGGGAATCCATTTTTCGTTACACAACATGGATCTCCGCGCTCGCGGAAATGACAGGCTTGGGCCTAATCAGAACCTCCTTAGAATGGTTTCACGACGACCAGAACAACGATGCCGATCAACACCGGCAAGGCCGGAATTTCATTCAGCCAACGATAGAAAACGTGGCCGTGCTTGTTGCGATCATGCTTGAAATCCCTGATCAACTTGCCGAGGTAGAAGTGGTGTGCCACCAGCACCAGCACCAGCGCGAGTTTCGCGTGCAGCCAACCCATCGCAACACCCGGGCCACCCCACCACCCAAGCCACAACCAGAGGCCGAGTGCCAATGTCAGCACCATGCTCGGCGTCATGATGCCGACGTAGAGTTTGCGCTCCATGATCTTGAATCGCTCAATCGAAATCTTGTCTTCGGCCAGCGTGTGATAAACAAACAATCGCGGCAAATAAAATATTCCGGCTAACCACGCCACCATGAAAATGAGGTGAAACGATTTAACCCACAGCATCGTTACGTCCGATATTTTCCGAGCGCGGCAGCGAGTGTGCTGCGCGCCTGCATGATGATTTCGCAGAATTCACGCACCGCTCCGCGCCCGCCTTCGGCATGGGTGGTGTAATGCACCTCGGCTTTCAGGTAATGCGGCGCAGCCGGCACGCACGCGGCGAAACCGCAGCGCGAAAGGAAAGGCAGATCGATCACATCGTCACCGAGTCCTGCCACCTCAATTGCATTGATCGACATGTTCTGCAACAGGTGCTCGAACACTTCACGCTTGTCGGGGACCCCCATGAAGAGCTGGGTGATTTTCAGATCTTTCGCGCGCCTTGCCAGCGCCTCCGATGCGCGGCCGGAAATGATGGCGAGTTCCACACCCGAATCCTGAAGCATCTTCAGGCCATGTCCATCGAGGGTATTGAATACTTTCAACTCCTCGCCGTTCGGCCCGTAATAGAGGCGACCTTCCGTCAACACGCCATCGACATCGAACACCGCCAATTTGACGCGGGATGCGCGCGCCAGCAAAGTGTCATCGACTCCCTGCGGCGCGATCCATTGCATCACAGCACGCCTGCGCGCATCAGCTCCAGCACATGCACGGCACCGAGCAATTTGTTGTCGTCATCGACCACCAAAAGTCCGCTCGAACCGATTTTGTGGCGCTCGATCAATTCGGCCGCTTCCACCGCGAGCTTGTTCGGCGTGATTTTTTTCGGCGTGCGCGTCATCACATCAACAACCGCGATTGATCGGATATTGTCGTGCGACTCCAGCG
>JANLQC010000034.1:0-6327 GCA_031367575.1 Betaproteobacteria bacterium
GATTTCCAGCGCTTCATGCCGGTCGATATGCCGATTGTCGGTGATGTCGAGGCGACACTACCTGCCCTGACCGAGGCGGTGAAACGCGCGATGACGCCGGATCGCAAAATCGCCATCGACGCGCGCGTGCCGAAAATGCGCGAGACCCAATTGAAATTGATCGAGGCCGCGAAGGAAGCCGCCGCCATCGGTTGGGATTTGAGTCCCATCAGCACCGCGCGCATGGCGATGGAAACGTGGCACGCGATCAAGGATGAAAAATGGTCGCTCGCGGTGAGTGACCGCATCAGTTGGGCGCGGCGGCTGTGGCCGACCACCGAACACTATCAAATGCTCGGCAACTCCGGCGGGCAGGGCGTGGGTTACGGTGCGCCGGCGGCGGTCGGTGCGGCGCTGGCCAATCGCGACCGTGGCCGTTTCACCGTCACGTTTCAGCCCGATGGCGATTTAATGTACGCGCCGGGTGTGCTGTGGACCGCCGCGCACCACAAGATTCCATTGTTGTTCGTGATGCACAACAACCGCGCCTACCATCAGGAAGTGATGCACCTGCAACGCATGGCGGCGCTGCATGATCGCAGGCCCGATCAGGCGGGGATTGGCAACGACATTACCGATCCCAACATCGATTTTGCCAAGCTAGCGCAGGCGCACGGCGTGTGGGGCGAGGGGCCGATTACCGATCCAACCAAATTGGCGGCAGCGTTGAAGCGTGCGGTGGCAGTGGTGAAGGGCGGGGCACCGGCGTTGCTGGATGTGGTGTGTCAGGCGCGGTAGGGCCGCATCCGAAGCGGATGTTCGGCGGCAGGATTTGTCAGGACGATGCCGAGTCCGATCAATTCAATAGTAATTGCTGTCATTCCCGCGAAAGCGGAAATCCATTTTTTCTCAGGCAAAGATGGGTTCCCGCTTTCGCGGGAATGACAACAACTATTGCCTCCATGAAATCGAATTGGAAGTTGATGCCGGCTTGGCGAAGAGAATTTTTTGGGAAGCCACCGTCACGGCGGCAGCGTCGCCAAATAAGCGGCGATGCCAATCATGTCGTCGTGGCTCAGTTTCTCGATGGCGGCTTTCATCGGCGGTGCCGCTTGCCCGTTGCGTATGCCCGCTTGCAGTTCATAAAGTTGGCGAACCACATAAGTCGGTGAGCGCCCCGCAATCGATGGTATCGCGTCGATACCACGCAATGTTGCGCCGTGACAAGTGGCGCAGGCGGGTGTTTTCTCAGGCACCTTTCCGGCCACAATGGCTTCGCCTTTGTTGACGCTTCCCGCCGGTACATAAGCAACGAAACTGGCGCGCGAATCGCGGCTGTCAAATTGTTCCACATCCTCCGGCAACTCGATAATCCGCGGGCCAATCGCCTCGGTTTCATTCGATGCGGACTTCTCCATAATCCAATTTCCACTCTGCGTTTTTGGCACCATCGCTGATTCGACAACGCGAATATTCCGGCGCGGTTTCAACGCTGAAAAATAGGTGGCGGCTTCCCTCACGTCTTCGTCCGTGACGGCTTTCGAGGTTGAGATCATCAACGACTGCGGTATCCTGGCCGGCAGGGCAGAGGAACGCACGCCACTTTTATATTCGTTCATTTGCTGGACGATATAGGCGTAGGGCAACCCCGCAATGCTGGCGTTTTCGGGCCCGCCGGGACCATTGGCGCGATGACAGAATCCGCACGCGAGAACATTTGGCGCACGGCCGCGCGCAACCACCTCGGGCATTTTTGGGTGATCCTGAGGATGCCAATCGGGTGCCATGAAGCGGTCGCGAACCTGCGATAGCGTGTAGCCCACTTTGCTGTCCGGTACGCGCCGTATGGTGCCATCATCCGCAGGCAGTTTGAATCCGGACGGCGGAATGGGGTAGGCCCAACTGGGCAGATCGATTGCGTCGCAACAGCACGCAGCAAATATCGATCCGGTGGCAAGAAAAGTCGCTAATTTCCTACTGAATGACGCCATATTTCCTATCCCCCAAGTGCCGCAATGCGTGCGCGCGTAGCGTATATTTTCTGGCAACAACGCATGTCTCGCGATCCATGCAAACTCAATTGCCGATCATTGGAAGATGCGCCGCACATTCAAATATTTGTGTTGCCTTGCATGTGCGGATGTTATTCACAAACTATCGGCACCGTTTATCGCGCAAATCTACCGCCTACTGCCCTCATCAATGACAGACCTGTGCAGTTCATCGATCTCATCGATTAGCTTAATGAATTTATTGCCGAAGGCCGTCATTCGGTATTCCACCCGAGGGGGCACTTCGGCAAAACTTTCCTTGTCGAGAATGCCAAAACGCACCAACTTGACGAGCCGTTCATTGAGCACTTTGCCGCTGAGGCCGTCGATGGCGTGCTCCATTTCGCCGGGGCGGCACACGCCGTTACGCACCAGACTTAGTACCGTCAGCGACCATTTGCAGCCGATGATGCTTTCAACCATTTGATGAACGCTGTCCATTTTTGCTGGAAATATTTTCCCGTTTGTGATCAATAAAATGAACCAAAAAGTGCCTACCCCACGCGTTTGTGCCCGCTTGCGGCCGCTTCGGTGACGTCGTAGATTGCCACCTCTTTCCCGGATTAAATCTTATTCCAAAAAGGAGTGTCACATGCGAACATTTCTCCCCCGCCTCGCGACGATGGCGGCCCTATCCGTGATGAGTGCGACGAGTATTTCGGTAGCGGCCGAATCTGCACCGGTTCCGTATCCGCAGGACTACCGCAACTGGCATCACGTCAAATCGATGGTCATCAATCCCGGCCACGGGCTCTATGATTCGTTCGGGGGCATTCATCATCTCTATGCGAATAAATTGGCGGTGCAGGGCTACAAGAGCGGCAAGTGGCCGGATGGCGCGGTCATCGTGTTCGATCTGCTCGACGCAAAATCGGCCGATAGCGCGATCATCGAAGGCAACCGCAAGATCCTCGGCGTGATGCAGCGCGATACGCGAAAATATGCGGCAACCGGCGGTTGGGGTTACGAGGGATTCAAGGGCGACAGCAAGACCGAGCGCGCGGTCGGTCAGAATGCCGCGACTGCCTGCCACCAGTGCCACACTGCACAGAAGGATTCCGCGTTTGTATTCAGTAAACTTCGCCCATGATAGAAGCCACTGATGCCGTCGCGGCACCCCCGCTGGCGGTTTCACAATGGTTTAATTGTCCGCAGCCGATCACGCTCGAGGGTTTGCGCGGCAAGGTGGTGCTTGTCCATGCGTTTCAAATGCTTTGCCCCGGCTGCGTCATGCAGGCGGGGCCGCAAGCGGCGCGCATCTGGCAATACTATCGCCAAGGGCCGCAGCATGATCAGGTTGCCGTGATTGGTTTGCATACCGTGTTTGAGCACCATGATGTCATGACCCCGGCCGCACTCGCGGTCTATCTATACGAATTCCGCGTACCGTTTCCGGTGGGTGTCGACAAGGCGGGAACTGGCGGCCCGATTCCACAAACAATGCGCACCTACCGCATGCAAGGCACACCGACCACACTGCTCATCGATGCGCAAGGGCGCTTGCGCAAGAACCATTTTGGTGTTGAATCCGATCAACGTCTGATTGCCGATATTGAAACGCTGATTGCAGAACGCGCCACGCAATAATTGCGCGGCGACTTCGTCGGCATATGTCCCGACTACATGTTCGCCAGCAGCGGAATATCCCTGGCCTTCGGTCCGGCCTTGATCGTCGATAACCAGGCGTGGATATCCGCCACATCGGCATCACTCACGAATTTCTGGTCATAGCGCGGCATGTCCTGGCGCGGGCTGCGCAACTGTTTGGTCATGGCTTCAAGCGGCCACACGTTGGGCGCGATTGGCGGGCCACTGGTGCGTTCGCCGCCGTTGCCGACGGTGCCGTGGCAGGCAACGCACATATTTTTTTCATACAGCATCTTGCCGCGCTCAACCGACGCAGCATTGCTGGTCTGTGCCGATACAGCTAACGATGTCGCCATGCCCAGTAACAGTACCAATAATTTTGCACGCATCATTTCGTTCTCCTCATGGTTGGGGTGTCGAAACATCTTTCGGGCAAAATTTTAGCTGTCCCACTTACTTGCCAGCACGCTTGATGACGATTTCGTCAAATAGCGCGGTTGATTTTGCTGATTCGTCTAACAGCGTCGACGCATTAAGTACCTTCACGCGCAACTTGCTCAGCGGTGATTCGAGATTCCGGTTGGTTGGTGCATAGCCAAGCTTGGCTATCTGCCGGTTGCCTTCTTCACTCAGCAGATAATCATAAAACAGTAGTGCCGCATGCGGATGCGGGGCTTTTTTCATCACTGCCATGCCGTCCGAAATCGCCACTGCCGGTTCGATGGCAAACCAGTCGATGGGGGCACCTTTCTTTTTCAGTTGCTCAGGGCTGTATTGATAGACGGTGAGTGCCAAAGGTACTTCGCCTGACGCGACCAGCGTCGTTAGCAAAGGATGCCCAACGCGGGTGGACAAGCCATTGGCTATCAGCTCGCGGAAAAATTTGACGCCGCTTCCTGCCCCGCGTTTTTCGTCCATATCACGCGCGACGGAGGACAACCATTCGTGGTCCGATGCCTCGATGCTGAGCTTGCCCTTCCACTTTGGGTCGAGCAGTTCCTCGTAGGTTTTGGGCAAATCTGCCTTTTTGACTTTGGCGGTGTGGTAGGCCTGCACGAAAATAAAGATCAGCGTCGGTGCCCATTCGCGATGCGCGGGCAGCACGCCGTCGATCAGGTTTTTGTGTTCCGGCGAGCGAACTTCCTGCGTCAGTTTTTCCTGGTAGAGCGCTTCCATGGGTGGCGAAATGCTTTCAACCACATCGACTGTCCAACGTCCGCCCTTGGCCTCGGACAGCACGCGTTGCAACACCGCTTCAGACCGTGCGCGCCAGATATCAACCTTGACACCGTATTTCTTCTCAAATTCATCGGTGATCGGCCGCAGGTACTCGGCCGGAATGGTGGTGTAGAACTGCAATGACCCTTCCTTTTTGGCACCCGCTATCAGGCGCGCTGTGCGGTCTGATCCTTCGTAGAGGGCGAGCTCAGCCAGCGATTGCGCGTGGCTGGTGGTTGCGAGCAGGCAGAGGGTAGTGAGCGAGGCATACAAAAATTTTAGAAACAGCGCGAAGTTCATACCTAAACCCTTTCGATAATGATGGCGATACCTTGCCCCACGCCGATGCACATGGTGCAGAGCGCGAAGCGACCGTTGCGACGAAGTAACTCATACATTGCGGTGGTAATCAGCCGCGCGCCGGACGCGCCCAGCGGATGTCCCAGCGCAATGGCACCGCCGTTCGGATTCACATGCACTGCATCGTCGGGCAGTCCAAGTTCGCGCATGACCGCGAGGCCCTGCGCGGCGAACGCTTCGTTCAGTTCGATGACATCCATTTGTGCAAGTGACATACCCGCCAGCGCCAATACTTTCAATGTAGCAGGAACGGGCCCCATACCCATGATGCGCGGCGCCAGCCCGGCAGTGGCCATGGCGACGATGCGCGCTTTGGGCACCAGCCCAAATCGTTGTGCAGTATCGGCATTGGCAATCAGCAGGGCACAGGAGCCGTCATTCACACCGGATGCGTTTCCGGCCGTTACCGATCCACTCTCCCTGACGATGGGGTTGAGTTTGGCGAGCGACTCCAGCGAGGTCTCGCGCGGATGCTCGTCTTTGCCGACGACCACGGGATCGCCCTTTTTCTGCGCCAGCGTGACCGGCACGATTTCATCATTGAAGCGGCCCGCCACCTGCGCGGCCACCGCACGCTGCTGACTGCGCAATGCAAACGCATCCTGATCGGCGCGCGAAATCTTGAATTCTTCGGCGACGTTCTCGGCGGTTTCCGGCATCTGATCGACACCATACACCGCTCTCATTTTTGGATTGATAAAACGCCAGCCGATGGTGGTGTCGTAGATCGCGTTGGCGCGCGAAAATGCGGCATCGGCTTTGGGCATCACGAACGGCGCGCGACTCATGCTCTCCACGCCGCCTGCGATCATCAGATTGCATTCGCCCGATTTGATCGCGCGCGCCGCGGTACCGACTGCGTCCATGCCGGAACCGCACAACCGATTGACGGTGCTGCCGCCGATTTCCTTCGGCAATCCCGCCAAAAGCAATGCCATGCGCGCCACATTGCGGTTGTCTTCGCCGGCCTGATTGGCACAACCCATGATGACGTCGTCGATGGCGTTCCAATCGACTTGTGGATTGCGATCCATCAAGGCTTTGATTGATAGTGCGGCTAGGTCATCTGCGCGGATGCTCGAGAGCGCGCCACCGTAGCGGCCGAATGGGGTGCGGATGGCGTCGCAGATGA
>JANLQC010000036.1:0-2913 GCA_031367575.1 Betaproteobacteria bacterium
CCGGCCGTGTTGCAACAAAAGTGATGCAGACCGCACTCGCCGCACGAGACGTGTGGATGATCGTTGCCGACATTCTCGTTTTTGTCGCCATTTATATTGCGACCCTGATCTTGATCGTCGGCACGTTCGATCTTTGGGTAATGGTGCCCTTCTTCGGTTGGTTGGCGATTTATGCAATGGCTGTCAGATATTTTGTCCCGCGTCTGGCCAAAGTCGCGCAGCAACAAGCCGACGCGCGTTCGCTCATGACCGGGCGCGTCACCGATGCGTACACCAACATCGCCACGGTGAAATTGTTTTCACACACCAATCGTGAAGCGGGCTACGTGCGCTCGGCGATGCAGGATTTCATGGTCACGGTGTATCGGCAGTGGCGGATGATTACCGCGTTTGAAGTGGTCAACCAGGTTTTGAGCGTGCTGCTTATATCTTCAACGGCAGGCGTCACGCTCTGGCTGTGGATGCAGGGCAAGATCGGCGTCGGCGCCGTTGCCGCCGCCACCGCGATGGCCCTGCGGTTGAACGGTATTTCGCACTGGATCATGTGGGAATTCGCGGCATTGTTTGAGCACATCGGTACCGTGCGCGATGGCATGACGATACTTTCCCGACCGCACACGGTCGTTGATGCAATTGATGCCAAACCGCTGGACGTGACGCGCGGAGAAATTCGTTTTGACAACATGAGTTTTGCCTACGGGACAAATTCAAGCGCGAACGACAGCAACAACAAGAATGTGATCGAAAATCTCAATCTCATCATCCACGCCGGTGAGAAAATCGGCTTGGTCGGGCGCTCCGGTGCCGGCAAATCGACGGTCGTCAATCTGCTGCTGCGTTTCTACGATATCCGCGAGGGCCGCATCCTGATTGATGGCCAAGACATCGCGCATGTCACCCAAGACAGCCTGCGCACGCACGTCGGCATGGTCACGCAGGACACGTCGCTGTTGCATCGCTCGGTGCGCGAAAATATTATTTATGGTCGCCCCGACGCGTCGGACGCGGAAATGATTGCCGCTGCCAAGCGCGCCGAAGCGCATGAATTCATTTTGCAACTCACCGACCCCGCCGGCCGGCGCGGCTACGACGCGCATGTCGGTGAGCGCGGCGTGAAACTCTCCGGCGGGCAGCGCCAACGCATCGCGATTGCACGCGTGAAGCTCAAGGATGCACCGATATTGCTGCTCGACGAAGCCACCAGCGCGTTGGACTCTGAAGTGGAAGCGGCGATTCAGGCGAGTCTGTACAAATTGATGGAAGGTAAAACCGTGGTGGCGATTGCGCACCGGCTGTCCACCATTGCTGCGATGGATCGGCTGATCGTGCTTGATGGGGGCCGCGTGGTGGAGGAGGGTGATCACCAGAGTCTGTTGAAACTCGATGGGCTGTATGCGCGGCTATGGGCGCATCAGAGTGGGGGATTTTTGGGGGATGTAATTGACGACGACGAGCAAGGCGTCGGACGCCGGGTTGCGTAAACCAATCAACCGCGAATCAGAAAAATACTGTTAGTCGGGATCGACTCCCAAGGCACCAGAAAAGCCCACCGAATACAATGGTATAGCCACCCAATGCCGCTAGTACTGCTTGCCATACTTCGCTCATATTGATTTCTTCGTATTTTTTTAACGCGTAACTGGCAACATGTACGCCACTTAATTATTCGAATTACAGGCAACTATTGGTACCGGCACAAAAAACACCTGCAACGTCAAGCGCAAAAATGGGTCGGCGAGAATACTTTCGAATAAACAAACGATGCAGACAGGGTATCGATTTTCATCGACCCATAAATTGCTCGTCAATTTCCCCAACAAACGCCTGCGCTTGTTGCACCACTCACAACGAATCTTCCGCGCTGATGGGGTCGCCTTTGTAGTCGGCTACCAGTCTCAAGTCTTCCGCTTTGTTGAATGACCTGCCTAGCTCTAAGGGGAACAAGCCGGGCTTTACCAAGTGGAGCGAAAAGGCGGCGATCAGGCCGCTGTGGGTTTTGGCGATTTCCGGAGGCACGGGTGCGTGAGACGCAAGGAGCGCGGCGCGGGCTGCATCAAACATGGCGTAGTAGGCCCGGTTGCATGCGCCGTCGCTGTCATTGTCTTGCAGCAGTTTGTGGGCGCTTGCGAGAGCGCGATGCGCTTTGGTCATTAAGTCCTGTGCGTTCACAGGACGAAGCCTTCGCGCGCAATATTTTGCAGCAAGTGGGGATTGGAATAGCGTTCGGGGTGCGCCCATTCGCCCTCCCACACAGGCAAGGGTTGGATGCGGATGCCGGTATCGAGCAAGATGTCGTAGGCAATGTCATTCAACGCCATTTTGGTTTTGATGAAGTGGCCGGGCAATCCGCTGAGGATGACGGCTACGTCTGCATCGCTTTCGTCATGCGCCGTGCCGCGTGCGCGGCTGCCAAACAAGATTGCTTGCTGCGTCGGATATGTGCTGGCCACGCGCGCGGCGAATGTGCGTGTGGCGGCAAGGGTGTCGGCAGTAATTTGTCTGATGCTCATATTGATTGCTTACCGTGCTAAGGAATATTTCTGTTCCGTAATTCTATTGAAAATGGCGCTGTCTTGGGTATTTATCCATGGTTGGCGGGTACCATCAAACAAATGCTCACGGTTGATACTCCGCGCACAATTTCAACAGAACAGCAATCTGTAAATCGCCATTGGTTGCGCACTTCAGCCTGAAATGGCTCGGAATGCCGCGCCAGTGCTTGTGTTTCATTTTGCAGCAAGGTGAATTTCCAAGGACGATCCAACCCGAATCGACTCGGCATCAAGCCAGTCCACGTCTGCGGGTCACTTGCGCACAGGACGTGCGGGACGCGCAGGACGCGCGCGAGCACTGTTGAATTCCACGACGCGATTCCAGCGAATCGTGCCATCGATCTCGACAAATTCAATCATG
>JANLQC010000559.1:0-6385 GCA_031367575.1 Betaproteobacteria bacterium
ATACTTGGAACTTGTGCCCTGCAAGGTGCCCAGGTTGGCAACGCGAATTTCTTGCCGGCTGCCCCGACGACCGCCAGCTTCACGGTAATCGTACCGGGTGCAGTAACCCTAGCGTCATCGAGCAATCCATCCGTATACCGGTCAGGAATCGTATTAACGGCAAATATCACTGGTACAAATCCAACCGGCGCGGTGACGTTTTCGATCATTACAGGGACAGGTCCCGTGACGCTCTGCAATGCCGTACCGCTGGTCTCCGCTCGCGCAAGTTGCCCGGTGCCCGCAAGCCTAAACACGATAAGCGGAACCACCTTCACGGCCACTTACAGCGGCGACGCCAACAATCCAGGCAATACCATCTCACACGTGCAATTGGTCAATACGATTAGCATTGCGCTAAGTGTAGTCACCACCCCAATTCAACCGACGGTTGGCGCGACGGTTGTTTTGAAAGCGGTCATTACCGGCCTGAACCTGACCAATAAGGTTACCTTCAATGAAAACGGTACGGCGCTATCCGGCTGCGGCGCGGTCAGTATCGCACTACTGCCAGGTGCAACGGACATTGGTGTCGCCAGTTGTTCCATCTCCGCTATCACGGCCGGAAGTCACAGCTATGTCGTCACCTATCCACATGTTACCGATGCAGGATTTGAACAGGTCGTGGTTCCCATTACGCCGGTTGCGGGTGCCACAGATGCGACCGATATGTGGTGGGTCGGCCTGCCTGAAAATGGCTGGGGTGCTTCTATTACCCAACACGGACGCAATCAATTTATCGTCCTGTTTGTGTACGACGCAAATGGCAATCCGATCTGGTATGTCTTGCCACAGGGAACCTGGAATGCCGCCAATACCGCGTTCACCGGTCTGCTTTATCAGCCGACGTCGTCGCCGTTCAGTTCATATTTGACGTCCCAATTCTTGCCCGGCATCTCGGTCGGTACTGCGACAGTTACCTACAACACCAACGGCTCGGCGGCGCTAACCTACACGATTAACAGCGTGAGCGGCAGCAAAACACTGGTTCGCCAGCCTTTCGGTGCCGATGATGGCCTCGCAAGATTGCAGGTCGGCGACATGTGGTGGGCTGGAATCGAACAAAATGGCTGGGGCATGAATATCGCCCAGCACAATCGCGTCCTGTTACCGGTCTGGTACACCTACGATGCCCAAGGTCGTACTGTGTTCTATGCCGTGCATGGCGGACCATGGACCGGCAGCCGATTCACCGGCGACATCTATTCCACTGTGAGTTCGGCGTGGCTCGGTGTGAACTACAACCCGGCACAGTTTGTCGTGACCAAGGTCGGAACCATGACGCTGGATTTCAGCGATCAAAGCAACGCCATCATGACTTACAGCATCAATGCCGTCACGCAAACAAAATCAATCATGAGGCAGCCGTTCTAAGCATTTAGGCACTTTTACTCAAAGGCCGCGTCAATCATCGACGCGGCCTTTTTCTTTGTATCGATTTTTCTATAGGAATCTTTGATCATTTGTCATTCCCGCGAACGCGGGAATCCATTTTTCGATACATAACTTGGATCTCCGCTTTCGCGGAGATGACAGGTGGGCTTGATCAGCGATTGCTTCGTGTCGAAAATGGCTGCGGCCAATTTGGTCATCCATCGCGTTTCTCTCAAACCAAGCCACTCATGACCAACCTTTCCGAACCACACCACTCGCAATTCAAATCCATCAGCTACACCGGCATCAAACCCGGACTGCGGCTAATCATCCTCGGTGCCGTTCATGGAAACGAGACCTGCGGCACGCGGGCGATCAACCGCGTGTTGGCGGACTTGGACGAAAATCGGCTTGTCATTGAATCCGGCTCGGTAACTTTTGTACCCATTACCAATCCCCTCGCGTATCAACGTCACGAACGGACGGGGGACCGGAATCTGAATAGAAATTTGCACCCGGTCGAGAAACCGCACGACTTTGAAGATCACCTCGCAAATTGGCTTTGCCCATTGCTCGCACGGCACGACGTTCTTCTCGACCTTCATTCCACGCGCGCACAAAATCCGCCATTTGCAATGCTCGGCCCGGAAGATAATTCGGAGTCGTTGCAGCCATTTGCCCACCAAAAAAAGGAACGCGCACTGGCCCTGCGCCTCGGCGTGAATCGATTCGTCGATGGCTGGCTTTCGACCTATGCAAAAGGTGTTGAGCGCAGATTCCACGAATCAAATGCCTTGGGTAGCAAGCTGAATCCGCTCAACACTGACCCGCGTTATGGTGTCGGCACCACCGAATACATGCGTTCGGTTGGCGGCTATTCCATCACGCTCGAATGCGGGCAGCACGATGATCCGGCCTCGCCCGACGTTGGTTATCAAGCCATATTGAACACGCTTGCACATCTCGGGTTGACCGCTTCTCCATCGCCGGAACCGGTCACCCATTATGAAGCCCTGCACATGTACGAAGTATTTGACCGCAGTCACCCCGGCGATACGTTTAGCCGCGCATGGGCGAGTTTTGATCCCTTGCGCACGGGCGATGTGATCGGTGTTCGGCACGATGGCTCGCGCATTTTGGCCGCAGCCGATGGCTGCATCCTGTTTCCCGATGCCAGGGCCGAACCGGGAAATGAATGGTTTTATCTCGCAAAGTCCATTGCCGCCATCTGATCGCCAAACCAAATTATTTTGGTCATTCCCGCGTTCTCGCGCACGCGGGACTCGAAACTGATTGATCCGGAATCGGGTGGACAACTCACGGGAATATGTTCGTGACACTTGTTCACGCCCCCTCTTTGGATCCAGATCTGAAATGATTCACACGTCTCAATATCCAATTCCCGCACCCGATTTGCGATGTCCGCCGTCCGCACCTTGCGGCGGCATTTTGACAACTGCATCATAAATTGACTAAGTCAGTGGACTAAGTCATACTTTTCCCACTATTTTTTGAGGATCAATTTATGCTCATCAACGTACACGACGCAAAAACACAGTTTTCAAAACTGCTTGAACAAGCGCATTCCGGGCAAGAAATCATCCTCGCCAAAGCGGGCAAGCCGTATGCACGCATGGTGCCGCTTGCACCCGCCGTGTCGAAGCGCCAACGCGGGCGCGTGAAAGAGGTCAACGACGATGCGTTTTTCGATCCGCTATCGGAAACGGAACTGAACGCGTGGGAATCAAGTTGAAACTGTTGCTCGATACCCACGCGCTACTCTGGTGGTGGAAGGACGATCCACGCCTGTCCAAGCGTGCGGCCAAAGCAATTGCCGACGAAGCCAATATTGTATTGGTCAGCGCGGCCAGCGCATGGGAAATCGCCACCAAACATCGTATCGGCAAGTTACCGGGCGCTGAACGCGCCGTGCGTGAATTCAATGCGCTTATCGTCGGCGATGGTTTCACGCACATTGCGGTGTCATATCAACATGCGCTCAAGGCGGGCGGGTTCGTCAATGAGCATCGTGACCCATTTGACCGCGTACTCGCGGCGCAATCGATCATTGAAGGTGCGACGCTGGTCACCAATGATGCGGCGATGAAACTGTTTCGCGCGAAGTGTTTTTGGTAACTTGAAAAAAACGTTGCTGCGTAAATCCTGAAGGGTCAAGCCGGGTCGCGATTCACTGCCATTGACATATCAACGGGTGACGAAAATCGATTCCCTCGTCGACCGAAGGAAGTCCCTGCGGGACGCG
Source organism: Betaproteobacteria bacterium (assembly GCA_031367575.1). Classification (GTDB taxonomy): domain Bacteria; phylum Pseudomonadota; class Gammaproteobacteria; order Burkholderiales; family Usitatibacteraceae; genus UKL13-2. The sequence goes on from JANLQC010000559.1 coordinate 3,677, forward strand.
GGGAATGACCGAGTACAGGAATGTGCACCAAGCAATAAGCAAGCATTGGCGCGCTTCTCCAGCCATTTTCACCCCGCGCACCTCGCCAAATGGCGTTCTACGTGGTCTACGCGTGTTACGCGTGAAAAAACAAATACGCCACAAACACCGCCGCCACCACCCCTGCAAAATCGGCCAGCAATCCATAGGTGATGGCGTAGCGCGTCTTCTTGATCCCCACCGAACCAAAGTACAACGCCACAATATAAAACGTGGTATCGGCCGAGCCCTGAAAAATGCACGCGAGCCGGCCCACAAAAGAATCCACGCCGTAGGTCTGCATCGCGTCAATCATCATCGCGCGCGAGCCGCTGCCACTGATCGGCTTCATCAACGCAGTCGGCAGGGCAGGCGTGAAATCGGTGTTGACACCGAGTTGGGTAAACACCCATGTGAATCCGCTGACGATGAAATTGAGAATGCCGGAATTTCGCAGCACGCTGATGGCCACCAGCATCCCGACCAGATAGGGAATGATCTTCAGCGACGTTTCAATGCCGCCTTTGGCACCTTCAATAAAGGCATCGTAGACATCCACGCGCTTCCTCAACGCGCCGACAATGAAGCCGACAATAATTGAAAACAAAATCAAATTGCTGACGACTTTTGAGACGAGTTCAATTTCCGGTTTCGACAAATATTGGGTGAAGTACCAAATCATCCCCACGATGCACGCGGTCATTCCACCGAGCCAACCCACCACCACCGAATTCCACAAGTTGATGCGCTGCTTGATGGCCACCGACACCATCGCCACCAGCGTCGCGACATAGGTCGCGATCAGTGTTGGAATGAAAATGTCGGACGCATCCTTGGCACCCAGAATCGCCCGCTGCGCCATGATGGAAAGCGGGATCAAGGTTAGGCCGGACGTATGCAATACCAGAAACATGATTTGCGCGTTACTGGCTTCGTCCTTGCTGGGGTTCAGGCTCTGCAAACTTTCCATCGCCTTCAGGCCGAATGGCGTTGCCGCATTATCGAGGCCGAGAAAATTGGCGGAAAAATTCATCACCATGTGGCCGGTGGCGGGGTGATCCTTTGGCACTTCGGGAAAGATGCGCGAAAAAAATGGCGCGATGAGCCGCGCCAGCAGATTGATCGCACCGGCTTTCTCGCCAATATTCAGTATCCCCAACCACAACGTCATGATGCCGGCCAATGGCAGCGCGATATCCATCACGCCGGTTTTGGCGGCAGCGAAGGTGCCGTCGATGATGCGCTTGAATACGTCCACGTCGCCGAGGAATATCCATTGCGCCATTGCGGCAACGAAGCCGACGAGAAAGAAGCCGGTCCAGATGTAGGTGAGTGCCATATTTCTCCACAGTCATTCCCGCGTCCCACGGGGACTTCCGTTAGTCGCAGCGGGAATCCAGATTGCCTTTTGAATTGGCGGTTACGGCAACTCAACGATCCTGGATTCCCGTTTGACCGGAGACGATATGAATTGCGCTATTGCACCCTCACCCACAACGGCGCAAATTTATTGTCCGAACGATGCACCAGACTCACGTTGGCGCGCGACACCCACGGTATCACTTGCCGATGCAGCGGAATCACCAGTACCTCATCGCGAATCAATTCCACCGCTTTGTTGATCATTGTCTGGCGCTTGGCCAAATCCATTTCCACGTCGGCCTGATCGATCAATTCATCGAGCGCCGCATTCCTGAAATTTCCGTAATTGGTATCGCCGGCACCTTTGTCATTCAGGCTGTGGTACAGCGGCTTCAATGTAAACATGCCGTCGCGATTGTTGTCGCCCCAGCCTTGCATGCAGGCACTGAATTCTTTTTTCGGCGTGCGCTGAAAATACTGCGCTTTCGGCATCGCATCGACTTTCACGTTCAAGCCAATACGCGCCCACATGGCTGCCAGCGCAACACATATTCTTTCGTCGTTGGTGTAACGATCATTCGGGCAATGCAGCGTAAAACCGAAACCATTCGGATAACCCGCCTCAGCCAATAATTTCCTGGCCGCTTCCGGATCGAGTGGCAAGCGTTTGTCCAGCGCGGCGGGAATTCCCTCGCCCTTCGGGTTCGGTGTTCCGAGCGCGGTCGGTGTCGACAGGCCGCGCATCACCTGCGTCTTGATCGCGGCAATATCGATCGCCTGATAAAGCGCCGTGCGTACCCGCTTGTCCTTGAACGGGTTTTTGCCTTTCACATCCGAGAACAGCAATTCATCGCGCGCCTGATCGAGCGCAATGGTGATGACGCGCGTCTCGTCGCCATCCCATACTTTGAGTGCTTTGTCTTCGCGCAACAAATTCACATCCTGCACCGACGGATCGGGGATGAAATCGATCTCGCCGGATTTGAGTGCCGCCATGCGGGTGGCATCACTGGAAATGGGACGGTATTCAAGCGTATCAATATTGCTCTCGGAACGCCCTTCCTTGATGCCCCACCAATCGGGATTTTTGGCATGGACAATTTTTATTCCCGGCTCATGGGAAACCAGCTTGTACGGCCCGGTACCCATCGCGTTGCGCGAGGCGTAGGTGACTTCCTTGGTGGTGAAATCCTGCGGGTTTTGCGCATTGTTTTTTTCCGCCCATTGTTTGCTCATGATGGGAATTTCACCGATGGAAATGAGTCCCACCGGGTTGGGCGCGGCGGTGGTGAATTCGACCGTATAGTCGTCGATTTTTTTGGCAACACC
>JANLQC010000075.1:0-2194 GCA_031367575.1 Betaproteobacteria bacterium
TGCATCCGGTGCGCGTAGTTTGGTGGAAAAATTGGCGACGTACTGCTGCGCCAGCGTGAAGTCATTGGCAGTTGGCGTCAGCACGAGAAGTGCATCCGCGACCATCGCATCAAACTCGGCGATCAGCTTTCTGGCCTGCGCGACCGTGAGTGCGCCGTTGCGCGCATCACGGGAGGCGCCATTGCGCGCATCACGCGAGGCGAAACTGGCAAATTCGACCGATGCCCATTTGCTGACCGCCATCGTGCCGACCGATTGTCGCGCCAGAAATGCGGCGACTTTTGATGACGTGGCCTCTTCGCGGAACAATGGCGTCAGAAAGCTGGTATCGAGATAGATCATTCCGCGTCGCGAAGCTCGCGCAGCGCCACCGCGCTGCTACCCTTGCGGGCGGAAAGCTGCTGGCGCAGTTTGGCCAGACGCGCCAGTGGCAACGCCTGCTTGACAGCGTTGGCCGGCAACACGCGCGCCACCGGGCGACCATGCCGCGTAATCACCACTTCCTGGCCGGATTCAACCATGTTCAGCAATTCGCTCAAATGCGCTTTGGCATGCGCCAGACTCATCGCGTGCATTGTGTCTCCTTGTTGATGGCGTCAGACTATGACCATAATTATGGTCAAATATTGCGCAGCTATTCATGCGATTGCAAGAATGCGCCTGGCGTGTATGACCGGTTCGAAGTTGTCGCTATCGCCTAGCTGACTTCGCCCGGTGGAGCGTTGTATCTTTGGACATGTCTCCGTAGTGCTTGAACTCGCAGATCGCCATTCGGCGCGCCTTACAGCCATGAAATTCCCGGAAAGGCGCGCCAATACTAGACTTATTGCCGCAGGTACTTCTAAAAACCCGTCGTTCCGGCGAACAACCACAAGGGTTGCGCCGGGCCGGAACCCAGTCCTTCGTCACTCATTGATCTTACGATGGGCTGGATTCCGGCCTTCGCCGGAATGACGGAAATTTGAGGTTAATAGAAGTACCCCCGCCAACCAGAGTGACGCCGATTGTGTAACCTTGCGGCATGAATTACCCTGCCGCCCTGAATGCCGTCATCGAAAATACCCTTCGACGCCTTGATGCATCCGGCCGCCGCGTTTGCGTGGGCCTCTCGGGCGGCATCGATTCGGTGGTGCTGTTGACGCTTCTATCCCGGTTGCGCACAACACTTGATCTGCAGCTTTCCGCCATTCATGTGCATCACGGCCTGAGCCAGAATGCCGATCAATGGGCGCAATTTTGCACTTCACTTTGTGCTGCAAATTCCATTCCGCTTGAGGTAGTCGGGGTCAATATCGATCAGTCATTGCCGGGTGGCGTGGAGGCGCTGGCCCGCGATGCGCGCTACGCCGCGTTCAGTAAAGTCGATGCCGATTTTCTCGCGCTCGCACAACACGCCAACGACCAGGCCGAAACGGTGCTGCATCAGATTCTTCGCGGTACCGGGTTGAAAGGCATGGCTGGCATGGGGGAGGTGCGCACCTTGTGCGCAGGATTGCGGCTGATCCGGCCATTGTTGGAAATTACACGCGCAGAAATTGAAGCGTTTGCGCGCGAGCCGCGGCTCGAGTGGATTGAAGACGAATCGAATACCGATACCGCGTTCACGCGAAACTTTATCCGCCACGAACTGGCCCCCAAATTAGCCGAGCGATTTCCCCACTATCGCGAATCGCTCGCGCGTGCGGGTCGCCACGCTGCCGAAGCCGACGACATGTTATCCGCCCTCGCGGCGATCGATTTGAAATGGGATGGCCGACATGCATTCGCCGATCAGCTCGATTTGTTGCCGCTGACACGGCAAGTCAATGCCTTGTACCACTGGTTGCAATGGCAACAGGCGGGCACCGAGACGAAATTTGTACTGCCGTCTCATGCGCAATTGCAAGATTGGGCGGCGCAACTATTCAGACCGGGGCCGACCGACAAACCGCATCGGGCCGGCGGACATGATTGGGTGATTTCGCGACGCAAAAATCAATTGCATCTGGAGCGGAAATAGCGGGATTTGCCTCGACGGCAGCCGTGCATCCGTGATAAAATTTAACGTTTTCATCAAGTTATCAAGGATTTATAAAATGTCGAATGAAGTGAAGCAGGAACGCACCCTTTCCATCATCAAACCCGATGCCGTTGCCAAAAACGTGATCGGCGAGATTTATTCCCGTTTCGAAAAAGCGGGACTGAAGATCGTGGC
>JANLQC010000129.1:0-5779 GCA_031367575.1 Betaproteobacteria bacterium
CGAAACCATTGCCAGAATCGTCGCCTCGCAGGAAAGCGGCGGGTCAACGCAGACCGCGACACTTGCTGCGATCACGCGCGTGTTTGAGCAATGGACCGACAATCGAAGCCTTGTTGACTGGAACGGCGGCGGCGTGGCCCCGCAAGTGGCCGCGCCACTCGCGACTTGTGTTGAAGCCGCGCGCCAACTGCCGGACTGGGTCGATGCCGCAAAAATCGCGCGCGCCGAGGCGATCTTCATGGACTACGGCGCGCTATCGGTCACGCTGCTGTTCTGTTCGAGTCTGCCGGAGTGTTACATCGTCCCGGATCTCGCGGCGGTGCTGAACACCACCGGCCAATTGGAAAAGCGCGCCGATCACCGGGTTCGCGCCACCGGTGCGATGGTGTTCCCGGTGATGATGAAAGGCGGATTGACCGATGCCAGCGGTGGCGGCATCGCGCAGATATTCAAGGTGCGATTGATTCACGCCACCATCCGCCACCTGATATTGCGCGGTAGTCCGGCAGAGGCGATTGCGGCACTGGGCGATAGGCAAAACGTTGCTGGCGCGGGTGTCGTGCCGCCACTGATGTCCGCCGGCCGCGCGACAGACATGCATGAGGCCCTGTTTGCCCATGGCTGGAACACCGGTGAGGACGGGCTACCCTGCAATCAGGAAGAGCTTGCGTACACGCTTCTCACTTTCAGCTACATATTTCTGCGCAGCATGCGAAAGCTCGGGCTCGGTTTGCCCGCCGCCGACGAAGAGGCGTACCTGCACGCGTGGAATGTGGTCGGCCACTTGCTCGGCATTGAACGCGCGCTGATGGTCGATACCATGACCGACGCCACCACGTTATTCGCGGCCTTGCAGGCGCGCGGTCGCGCCGATTGGATCGCCAAGCCGACGCGCGTCGATCCGCGCCCGTTGCTTGGTCGCGCATTGATGGCGGCGGCGGCGAATGCGATTCCGTTTTCGCTACTTAAATCCTTTCCGGTATTGATGACGCATTTCCTGTGCGGGTCGGCATCATCAAACGATCTGGGGCTGAACGAGCACGTGTCCTGGCTCGCGCGGTTGCTGTTCGCGCTGGTGATGGGTGCGGCGCGCATGATCGATGGCGTGGTGCGACTGGTGTTTCCGGAATTTTCGATCATGCGGCTGTTGATGCGCATTCTGGGGTATCACCTCATGACGAAGCTGATGATGGATCAATCGAGGCCGCTCAAGCTGCCGACGCAATTATTGAATGGCGTCGATTTGATGATGCATCACTGGAGCGCAGATGCGAAATCGCCGGGTTGGTTGAACAAAATCGAGGATTGGGCGACCATCAAAGGGAGCTGGAGGCAAGCTCGATAGTGGCGCGATGTTGGCGCGATAGTGCGCAATGGTGGCGCGATAGCGGAGAAAATTTATGCCCGTCAGGTGTTTCTGTATTGGTTTCTCGCCTTAATCCCCTATACTCAAACGCACTTTTCTGCGCACACTTGTCCTGTTACTTCTCTCAATGACTCTGCCGCCACTTTTGTCTTTCCGGTTCACGCGGCGCGCAGGGCGAATTGGACGATTCGTTTTATGCGCGTGGATTTGCACGCTTGGATGGGTGGCCCCGGCATCTACACCATCTACACCGCCACCATTGGTGCTTGATGACGCGGTCGCGACAATCGATCTCTGGCCCGCCGTCACGCTGCATCGCGATCCTGAGGCGCGCCTGACCATTGATGATGTGTTGGCGAATGCGGTCGGGTTTGCGGTGCCGCAAACGGCATACGCGGTATTGGGTACGCGCCAGAAAGTGGTCTGGCTGCGGGTGCCGGTTTCGGTTCCCGCGCAGTCGGGCGGTCGCTGGGTGCTGGATTTCGATTACGCGTTGCTGAACCGGATCGATGTGTTCCTCGCCAGCGGCGGACGATTGACAAATCAGGCGTTGCTGGGCAACGCGCAACTGTCGTCGGCGCGACCGTTGCCGAGCCGTTCGCACGCGGTGCCGCTCGATCTGCACCCTGGAACCGACTATGAATTGTTCCTGCGCGTCGAGACCAGCGGCTCGATGATCCTGCCTTTGAGCCTCAGCCGGCTCAGCGCGTTTCACCAGCGCGCCGTCAATGAACAAATGCTGCAAGGACTGCTCACCGGTCTGGGCATTTGTCTGGTGTTGTACAGCCTGATGAAATGGCTCAGTCTGCGTGAGCGGCTGTACGGCAAGTATTCGTTGCTGGTGCTGGCCAGCACCCTGTTCTCGGTACACTTTTTTGGCATCGGTGAGCAATATTTGTGGACTGATTTTTTGTGGCCGGAGCGCCACATGGCGGGTATCACCTCGCTGATTGCCGCATGTTCGACCGCGCTGTTCATCGAGGATGCATTGGGTGCCGACATGAGCCGCCTGTTGCGTCGCGCGACGCACATCGTTGCCGGCGCGCTGGCCGCTGCCGCGTTGGCGCATGCCTTCGATTGGATTGATATTCATACCGTCGCCCGCCTGATGGGAACGCTCGGCCTGTTGCCGTCCCTGCTGGGCTTGCCGGGTGCCATTGCGCGGGTGCGGCGGGGTGACAGTGTCGGCACTTATTTCATCCTCGCGTGGATGGGCTATTTCATTGCCGCCGCCATCATGGCGGGACTGGTCAACGGCTACGTCGGCGCAACTTTCTGGACAATGCATTCGTTTCAGATCGGGGCCACCTTCGACATGCTGATGTTCATGCGCATTGCGGCGTTACGCTCGGCCGATTTGCGCATTGCCGCGCAACGCGCCAAGCGCGAACACGAATCCCTGCATTCGATGGCGCATACCGATCCGCTGACGGGACTACTCAATCGCCGCGGCCTGAACATTGCACTGTCGGCGGCGGTGCAAAATTGCAATCCGCAGTATTTGCTCGCGGTGTACATGCTTGACCTCGATGGGTTCAAATCGGTCAATGACCGCTATGGTCACGATGTCGGCGATGAACTGCTGGCCACCGTTGCGCAACGACTGCGCGCCACCGTGCGCAACGGCGACGAAGTGGCGCGCGTCGGCGGTGATGAATTTGTGGTGATGGCCGCCCGATTGCAAAATGACGCGCAGGCGCAGGAGTTGGGCGCAAAACTGCTCGCGGCATTTCTTGAGCCGTTCTCGCTCGAAAACGATATTTGCAGCGTCGGTGTGACGATCGGTTATGTGCTGGCACCGCTGGACGGCGTTGACGCCGCTTACCTGCTCAAATCCGCCGATGCGGCCATGTATCTGGGCAAGCAGGCGGGGAAAAACGTGCTGCGGCGCAGTGTTGGGCCGTCGGTCTAGTCGTTTTCCACCAATACCCGTTCGGGGAATTACTTAAGGGACATGTCCGCACATTCCGCCCCATTCCGGTACGGTGCGATGACCACGCCGTTGCTTCCCTGCCTTGCGGCGCGTCCGCTTTCTTTCAACCAATCGAGCACACTCGCCGACGTCAGTTTGAAAGTGGGGTCAATCGAAAATCCCATGCTGTACAACCCTTTCGCGACCCACTTGTTGCAGGTGTTCAGCAGGTGAAAGCGGCCCTCGGCTTCATAGAATTGGCTGTCGCCGTAGATGCCGCGTTTCATTTCGATGGCGCGACCGCGATTGTCTTTCAGAAAACTGCGTGCGACAAAATTGTTGAGTGCCGCCAGTTCGTGATCCGTGACACAGAGCTCGACAATCTCGCTTGCCGAAAAATATTCGAACGGCGAATCGCGCAGGTTGTCACCGGTGGTCGGCAGCGCGACAACGTGCATGACCGCGCCACTCGACCAAAACATGGCCTGTAGAGTGAGCGCAACGGTAATGTCCTGATCCGGTGCCTGATAAAAACCCTTGTCGCCCCAACCAATTTCGAGATATCGGGCGTTGCCAAAGCGCCGCTTGAGTTCGGGCAGTGTTGAAACCAACGGCTCGGCAGGCAACACGAGGCCGACATGCCAGCCATGACCCACCGCGAAAATGCGCTGGGCGCGGGGTTGCGTCGGCGAGCGATCCACCGACGGGGCAAGCGCGTCGGACGTGGTCGCGCAACCGGCAATAAACAGGACAAGCGCGAGGAAAACATTGCGGACAAAAATCCGCGTGCGCACCAAATTGATAACGGGAAACGAAGTGAGGGAATTTATGCGCAAGGCGGCTCGCGCACTTTCCGGAGCCGCACCCATGCCGCGTGCAACAGTGCCCGGGAATAAATTTTATGGAAGCCCAGCAGCGCGCGAAATACCGGCCCGAGCGATCGGGTACCCGTTTTTGGATTGCTTGTCGCCACGACGCCGGAACCAAAATACAAGCGGGTATGCGCGCCACGGTCGTCCGCCATTGGGGCGACCATGAACCAGGAGCGTGTGCGCTGCTGAAAATCGCACATCAGCAGTTGATCTGCGGCGCGCGCCTCAACATGCCACGCGGCGAAATTGTCGAGCGCGCCTTCGGCCAATTTTGTTGCCTGCTCGTCGGTTGAGGGGAGGGACAAAACCGTCGCGAGAATCATCCGTTCAACCTTGAATAACGGCGTCGTGTAGAACGCCGCCACATACTCCGCCTGCGTGACCACTCCGGGAATGTCGGTACGATAACAATCGGCATAGGCACCCGCTTGGCAATATCTTGACAGCAGCGCATCATTCGGCAGTGGGCAGGACTCGATCCTTGACACGAAAAACGCTCTCCCGTTGGATTAAGAAAGTCTACGCCCGATCCAAAGGCAAGCCAGAGCAATTGTCATTTAGACGCGCGCAGAATAGCAGCAAATTGCGCGCGCCTTGCTCGTGCCGTTTTGGCGCATGGATTTGTCAATCCGTTGACGCGGTATTGGGCACCATGATCACGCAAATTTTTGGCCACATCGAAGCTCCCCGATTCAAGTGTCATTCCCGCGGAGCCTGCCCCGGCAGGCAGTAAGCCGGGGGCGGGAATCCATTTTGCGTTACAAAACATGGATCTCCGCTTTCGCGGAGATGACAGAGGAGGACTTAATCAGAGGTTCCCTAGAATTTCACCTCGACACTCGCGCCGATATTCATTGCCGAAGGATTGGTGCTGCTGGCCGTAGTGCGCCCGCTCACGTCGGTGTAGGTCGAGATGTTGACGGTGTCCTGTCGCAAAATATTCGCCATGCGCAAGCGAAATTGCAGGCTCGGTGTGTGCTTGTAGAGCACGTACATGTCGAGGTCGCGTTTCGGCGTCAGGTAGCGGGATTGGTTGACGGTGATGCGCACGTCGCCGCCGCTGCGGAAGGTGGTGCTGGCACCGGCGACGATTCTGCCGCCGCGCATCCGGTAATCGAGTCCCAGCGTTGCATTGAACGGAACTTGCTGATCGAGTCGATTGTTGGGGCCGGGCACTTCTTCGACGCGCGAAAAATTGCGCGCCATGTTGTAGCGAAAATCGATCGGCGGCGCGTCTTGGTAAATCGTCTCCAGGGGAAACTTGGCGTCGAATTCGATGCTGCGGCTGGTGGCGTTGCCTTTGTTGAGCGGCATGTTCACCCAGCGGTTGCCGACGAGCAGAACGCTGCGGCTGTTGTAGTCGGTGAGGTTTCGCAGCGTCGCACTCAGGCTCATCGAGGCACCCTTGGCCCAGAAGTATTCGTAGGCAATGTCCACACCGGTCGCGAGTTCGGGTCTAAGGTTTGAATTGCCGGTTTGAAAATCCGGCGCAGTCGAGGTGTTGACAGTGGATCGGAACACGCGCGGAATGAGGCTTGGGGTATCGGGCGCTTTGTAGGTTCGGGTGAGGGCAAAACGAAATTGGCGACCCGATTTGTCGGGGAACTTCCACAGCGTTTGAAACAACGG
>JANLQC010000201.1:0-3922 GCA_031367575.1 Betaproteobacteria bacterium
CTTGGCGCCCTCGACACGAATCGAACGTGTGACCCTCCCCTTAGGAGGGGGATGCTCTATCCACTGAGCTACGAGGGCGGTGGGTTCGGTCTGCCAACGCCGGAACGCGTGGATTTTACGCGTAAAATTCGGCCATGCCTAACTCGTCTCGGGGCGATGATCCGGGCAAGTCCGCCGCGCCTGATTCGCCATCTCAATTGTCCACACAGATGGCATCACCCTCCGCCCGCCTTCCCGCAGGCATTTACGTCATCGGTCTGGTAAGCATGCTCAACGACATCGCCACGGAAATGGTGACGCCGTTGATTCCGATCCTGCTTGCCACATTGTTGGCAAGTGGGCCGGTGGTGCTGGGGCTGGTTGAGGGGCTGGCCAATGCCGTTGCTTGCCTGATGCAGATTTGGGCGGGACGATTCTCGGATGCACGGGGCGGACGGCGGAAACCTTTTGCCGTGACCGGCTATCTCATTTCAAATCTGATGCGACCGATGCTGGCGCTTGCGACGGTGTGGTGGCATGTAGTCATGATTCGCGCGCTTGATCGGGTCGGCAAGGGTATTCGAAATGCGCCGCGCGATGCGTTGATTGTCGATTTATCGCCGCCAACCCTGCGGGCGCGGGCATTCGGCATTCATCGGGCGTTTGACAATCTGGGTGCCGTCGGCGGCGCGCTGCTGGGCGCGCTTGTCATCAGCTACTACTCGACGGATCTCAACGATGTATTGCTCATTTCGGCTGTACCCGGGTTGCTATGCGTTGCGCTGTTCGCGTTTGGCGTACGCGAAGCGAAACGGGCGTCGGTGACCGTTCCCATGCGGATGCGGCTTAGTTGGAGTGATGTGCCGAAAAACGCGCGCGGCTATTTGATAACGGTCATGTTGTTTACGTTTGCCCGCACCGCTGAATTATTTATCGTGCTGCGTGCGCATGAACTCGGTGCGTCAACTGTTCACGCGCTATTGCTGTGGGCGGCGCTCAATTTCGTGAAAATTTTTGCAAACTATGCAGCAGGCGTGTGGGCGGATCGCAACGGGCGCTTTTCGTTACTGGTTCCCGGCTGGTTGCTTCACAGCATTGCCATGCTGGGGTTTTGTTTCGTAACGAGTATCGCGTCGCTCTGGCTGGCCGCGTTGTTTTTCGGTATTGCCATGGCGGTGAGCGAAGGGGTCGAGCGCGCGGTCATCGGCGATTTTGCCGACCCCGCCGCGCGTGGAACGCTGTTCGGTTGGTACTATGCGTTGGTCGGAATTGCCTCTATGCCGGCCGGTTTGCTTCTAGGCTGGTTGTGGCAATCGCAAGGTGCGACGACAGCCTACGCGTTTGCCGGACTGGCAGGCGTTCTCGCCACCGGCCTGCTGCATTTCAGGGTAACGCCCGCGCTCCTAAAATTCACTTCCACGCATCAACATTTTTGACCGGTTATCAATGCGTTTCGCATTGCCATCCGTGCGCTACCGCATTCGTCGATGTTTGACCCAAGGCTAATTGAAGACTGCCATGCCAATCCTGCAGCTTAAGAATATCTCCCTCGCGTTCGGTGATGTCGCACTTCTCGATCATGTCGAATTTACAATTGAACCGAATGAACGCATCGCGCTAATTGGCCGCAACGGGGCGGGCAAGTCCAGCCTGCTGAAAATTCTCGCGGGTGAGGCGGTGGCCGACGATGGCATCATTTCCAAGTCACCCGGCCTCAATGTCGCAATGGTGTTGCAGGAACCGGATTTCGATGCCACGTTGACAGTATTTGATGCGGTGGCGAGCGGCCTGGGCGAAGTGTCGCGTGACCTGATCGCGTATCACGAGGCCACCCACCGCGCCACCGAGGGTGATGAAGATGCATTGCATCAAATGGCGGATTTACAAACCCGGCTTGAGTCGAACAATGGTTGGCAACTGAACAACCGCGTCTCGCAGGCGTTATCGCGCTTGAGCATGGATGAGGACACGCTCATCGGCGCACTTTCCGGCGGAATGAAAAAACGCGTGGCACTGGCACGTGCGCTGGTTGCAAATGCGGATTTGTTGTTGCTCGATGAGCCGACCAATCATCTCGATATTGAGGGAATCGCGTGGCTGGAGGAGGCCGTGAAATCGTTTGCCGGTTCGGTGCTGGTGGTCAGCCATGATCGACGGTTTCTGGAAAACATTGCAACACGAATCGTTGAACTGGATCGCGGTCATATCGTCAGTTATCCCGGCTCTTTTGTCGAGTATCAACAGCGCAAGGCGGAAGCATTAAACGCGGAGTCGCTTGAGACGGCGCGCTTCGACAAATTGTTGAAAGAAGAGGAAGTGTGGATTCGCAAGGGTGTCGAGGCGCGCCGCACCCGAAACGAGGGCCGGGTAAGACGTCTGGAGCAACTGCGCCGGGAGCGTTTGGCGAGGCGCGAGCGGGTGGGGAAAGTCAATTTTTCGCTCGATGCCGGCGAGCGATCCGGCAAGCGCGTTGCGGATCTGGATGATGTGAGCAAGTCGTTCGGCGAGAAATCCGTGATTCGCCATTTCACCGGTGTGGTGCAGCGCGGGGACCGCATCGGTTTCATCGGGCCCAATGGTGTCGGCAAATCGACGATGCTGAAAATGATTCTCGGCGATCTCGAGCCGGATAGCGGAACCGTAAAACGCGGCACGCAGCTAGAGATCGCCTACTTTGACCAATTTCGCGAAGCATTGGATGATGAGGCGATGCTGTCGGATGTGATCAGCCCTGGTTCTGAATTTGTTGAAGTGGGTGGATCGCGCAAACACATCATCAGCTATCTCGGCGATTTTCTTTTCCCGCCGCAACGTGCGCGCGCCAAGGTCAAGTCGCTATCGGGCGGCGAACGAAACCGGTTATTGCTGGCGCGGCTTTTCGCCAAGCCCGCCAATTTGCTGGTGCTCGACGAGCCGACCAACGATCTTGATATTGAAACTTTGGAACTTCTCGAAAATCTGTTGCAGGATTTTTCGGGAACAATATTGCTGGTAAGCCACGACCGCACCTTCCTGAACAACGTGGCGACGCAAGTGTTTGCTTTTGAGGGCAACGGACTGGTGCGTGAGTATGCGGGGGGGTATGACGATTGGATGATGCAGCGTGATGCTGCCATCCGAAAGGCAGACGACAAACTGAAATTCGGCGCAGCAAATGCGCGCGCCATCGCCCGCAAGGTAAAACTCAGTTTTAATGAAGATCGCGAATTGGACGGGTTACCCGGAAAAATCGCCGCATTTGAGACCGAGCAAGGCGAAATTGCAAGACGGTTGTCGGATCCCGCAATGTACAGCGCGTCGAAAAATCAAATTAAGGAATTGACGTCGCGGCAAACAGAAATCGTCGCCGAAATCGAATTGGCGATGGACCGCTGGGAAGCGCTGGAATTGAAGAAGAGCGGCGGCGAATAGCTAACGCGGCCCGCAACCGCGCAACGTGCGTTGACGTTGCACCAATGGAAAACCCACCGGGAAATCAGGTGGGTTTGGATGTTGGCGGAGAGGGTGGGATTCGAACCCACGATACGGTATAACCGTATGCCGGATTTCGAGTCCGGTGCAATCGACCACTCTACCACCTCTCCGGTTTCGGTCGAAACGCAGGCGCGATTATAGCCGTTCGTCAGGCGGATGTGCGGCATATCCAAAATTACGCCGCCTCAATGTCATTGAGGGCAAGCGCAAATTGTCACTTTCGGCAAGTGCGTCCACGCCAATTACCTCGGCAAAGACGCAAAAATTCACAATGATTTTTCGAGTTGCGCCGTATCATTGCGCAGTTCAAATTTACCGCCAACAACTGGCAATCCAGCTCGCCACGAAATTCGTACATGCTTTTGGTGCGCCGCACGTTTTAAGGGTACAGTACAATATCTATTGTGGTTTCTCACGAATGTATTGTAATTTATTGATAATAATAACAATTATTAACATTTTTCGGTCG
>JANLQC010000238.1:0-2294 GCA_031367575.1 Betaproteobacteria bacterium
CCGGCCGGCTGACGGATTCCATCAAGGATTCGCAAAAAAAGCCCCGAAACCTTGCGATTTCGGGGCGAATCGTCCTGATGCAGGACGAGGAGGAGACTTATGGCGTCCCACCGATTCGTGGAAACGCCGGACCGAACCTTACGCGCGTTTGGTTTTGCGTGCGACCGGTTTACCAACCACTTTCTTGATCGGTGCTTTGGCCGACGCTTTTTTCGCAGCAGGGCGGGCGTTGCCGCGCTTTTCCTGCGCCAGCAATGCACGCACCGCTTCGGACAATTCGCCAACCTGTTCGGACAAGGCTTCGACATCCTTGCTCGTCAGCACGCCTAGACGATTCAGCGAATTGTGGACGCGGGTTTCAAAAACCTGCTCGAGCTTGTCGAATTTGCCCGACGCCATTTGAAAGGTTTTGCTGGCTTGTTCCCTGGCGGTTTCAATGGTGGCTTCCGCTACATTGCGGGTGTGTTTTTCGAGCTGTTCGCCTTGTTTTACGAGGGTCTCAAACACTTTCTTGCCTTCGTCCTGCGCTTTGGAAAAGGCACCCAGTCCGGCGAGCCAGATTTGCTGAGCGGATTCCATGACCTGCTTGGCGCTCGGCTGATTGCCCAGACTGGAGGCGATCGCGCCGATCTTGCCGGCAAAGTCACCGACCGGATTGGTGGATTTGGTGGAACGAATGGTTTTCTTGAGTCGTGATGCCATGATAGTGAACTCCTTTGAGTTGGGTTTGCCGACTTGAAATCGGGGCCGCGTGTCTTGAGACATTGGGTTCGGTTTTGGTCGCACCAGCCTCGCATTTACACCAGCGAATATTAAGTCCAACCATTAGAGTAAACACACTATTCGCGGTTGGAGATTTGAGGCGAAGTCAATAGGCTGCGTTCACTGCAAACGCATGTGACCAAATCGACCCGCGCCAATTTCAACGCCTTTTGGCTTCGGCAGTAAGTTATTATTGTGGAGATCGAAAAAAAATGCGAAAGCGCCGCAGCGCGCCCGCCTCCGAGGAGAATTGTTCAATGGCAAATGCTGCATCCCCAATCGACCGCATCTGGCTCAATTCCTACCCCGAAGGCGTGCCCGAGGAAATCGATCCCGACGCGTATGCGTCGATCAACGATATCTTCAATCAGGCGTGTCGCAAATTCGCCAATCTGCCGGCCTTTACGTGCATGGGCAAGACCCTTACCTATGCTGAGCTGGATGCGCTGGCGATGGCGTTTGCGCGTTACCTGCAAGGCACATTGAAGCTTGCCAAGGGAGAACGCGTGGCGATAATGATGCCCAACATTCTGCAATATCCGGTGGCGGTGTTTGGGATTCTGCGCGCGGGGCTCACAGTGGTGAATTGCAACCCGCTTTATACGCCGCGCGAATTGGAACATCAACTGAAGGATTCGGGTGCGTCGGCCATTGTGATCGTTGAAAATTTCGCCAGTACGCTCGAACAAGTCATCGCGAAGACGCCGATCAGACAGGTGATCACCACGCAATTGGGCGATTTGCTTGGGTTTCCGAAGTCGATGCTCGTCAATTACATGGTGAAGCACAAAAAGAAATTGGTGCCGACATGGAAACTTCCGGGTGCGATCACGTTGAAATCCGCACTCGCCCAAGGGAGATCCGCACTGTTCACGCCACCGGCAATGGCCAATACCGACCTCGCCTTTCTGCAATACACCGGGGGCACCACTGGCGTGTCAAAGGGCGCCATGCTCACACACCGCAATCTGGTGGCGAACATGGAGCAAGTCGGCAGCTGGATGGCCGGTCGATTGCACGAAGGCCGCGAGGTGGTGATTCAACCACTGCCGCTTTATCATATCTTTGCGCTCAGTTCGAGTCTCGTGTTCATGAAGATTGGCTGCGAGAACGTGTTGATCGCCAATCCGCGCGATATTCCGGGATTTATCAGGGAACTGTCTTCGCGTCGCTGGAACGTTGTTACCGGCGTGAATACGCTGTTCAATTCGCTGCTCCATGCACCGGGATTCGACAAGATCGATTTCAGCGAAATGAAACTGGCGCTGGGTGGCGGCATGGCGGTGCAGCGCACGGTCGCCGAGAAATGGAAAGCGGTGACCAGCAAGCCGTTGATCGAGGCCTATGGTCTTACCGAGACGTCGCCCGGTGCCTGCATCAATCCGATCACGCTGGAGTCCTATAACGGCTGTATCGGCCTGCCGATTTCGTCAACCATCATGACCATCCGCGATGACGATGAAAATATCCTGGCGGCCGGGGAACGCGGTGAAATTTGCATTCAGGGTCCGCAGGTAATGTTGGGTTATTGG
>JANLQC010000254.1:0-3073 GCA_031367575.1 Betaproteobacteria bacterium
CGCTGACCGTTTACAGTTACATGACCGAACAGGCCAAACAAAAAGGTGCGCCGGTCGATTGGTTCGCGCTCGATCCGGTGATCGGTCGCTCGAATGGCATTGGCGTCTCGAAAAAACCGCCGCATCCGAACGCCGCGCTGCTTTTTTACGAATACATGCTGAGCGATGCGCAGCCGTTGATCGTGAAGATGAACTATCTTTCGCCGAGCAAGAAAGTGGAGTCACCGCTGAAGAACATTAAGATTCGGTATATCGATCCGTCAGCGACGCTGGACGATGTGGCGCGATGTACCAAATCGTTTGAAGAATTATTGAAAATTCAGGCGAAGTAGGCGGTTAAAGCGCCACATGAAGCGCCGCATGAATTATCTGCGTGGGGCACCACGCATGTGCGATGAATCGCCTTGCCTCAACTCGGCACCACCGCATCCGCCAGCGCAATCCGCTTCATCAGCCGCCGCTGCGACGCATCAAAATCACGCCGCGCATGTGTCGAACAACGGTTGTCCCACATCAGAATATCGCCGACCTGCCATTGGTGTTGGTAGCTGAATTTCGGTTGTTCGCAGTGATCGCTGATGCGGTTCAACAACGCGCGACTTTCATCCTCCGGCAGACCGATAATTTTGTCGGTCATCAATCGCGATACAAATAACGATTTGCGGCCGGTTTCCGGAATGGTGCGCACCATCGGGTGAATCGCCGTTGGCGCGTTTTCGTCGAGTTTTTTCACCTCGGAATGGGTCGCGCCGTATTCATACGTATTCAGCGCCTGACGGCCATCGATTTTTATCTTGATGTCATGGGGCAAGGTTTCATAGGCCAGATGCATATTGGCGAAGCAGGTTTCGCCGCCCTTGTCGGGAATCTCGATGGCATGCAGCGCGGTGGCGCGGGTCGGTTTTTTCTGATGCACGCGATCAAAATGAAACGATAGCTCGCCATCTGGCAGCGCACCCACCAGTTGGCCGTTTTCGCGAATGTTGGAAATGATCATTACTTCAATACGGCTCGACAGCGGGCTCAGCCTGCGCGCGTTTTCAATGGTGCCCAGACGCGACATCAATGCCACGAATTCATCGTCGGTGAGCACTTTCGGCGTGCGGATCAGCATCACCAAATGCTGCAACCACGCCTGCTGAAACGCGTCGCGATCGGCATCGGTGAAATTGCGCGGATCGAAGCCGATGGCTTCAGCACCGAGGGCGGGACTCAACGGTCGAAATGATAAGGACACAGTGCTCTCCTGAGATGCGGCTTTTCCCGAAACTACCGCGCAATGCCTTTGACTACAATCTGTTCAAACAAGGCGCTCGATTTACTGAATTCTTCCAGCAAGACGGCCGGGTCCAGCACCTTGAGCGGCTTGTTGAATGTCGATGCAATTTTCTTCTGCGAAGTCACATAGCCGATTTTTGCCAATACCTGCTGGGCATCTTCGCTCAACATGTATTCGTAGAACAGCACGGCGGCATGCGGATGCGGGGCCTTTTTAGAAACGCCGACGCCGTTCGGAATCGCGATGGCCGGTTCGATCACAAACCAATCGATGGGCGAACCCTTCCGTTTCAGATTATCCGGGTCACTGTTGTAAACGGTGAGCGCAAGCGGGATCTCACCGGCTCCGACCAGATTATTGAGTAATGTGTGCCCGGTGCGAAGTTGCAAGCCATTGCCAGCCACCAGATCGCGCCAGAACTTTTGGCCCTTGCCATTTTCATCACCGATTTGCTTGATGACTTCCGCGAACCATTCGTGATCAGACGCTTCCATCGACAGTTTGCCTTTCCATTTCGGGTCGAGCAGGTCCGCGTAGGATTTCGGCAGATCCTCCTTCTTGACCTTGTCAGTGTTGTACGACTGAACAAACATGTACAACTGGGTGGCCGCCCATTCGCGGTGGGCGGGCACTGCCCACGGCTGCAATTCCGCGTGTACCGGTGCCGCCACCCTTTGCAGAATACCTTCCTTGCGCATCGCTTCCATCGGCGTGGTAATGCATTCGACCACATCAAATGAGGGATTGGCGCTGCGCGATTCGGAGACGATGCGCTGCAACAGCGTTTCCGAACGCGAGCGCCAGAGATTGACTTTCACGTCGTATTTTTTCTCGAAGCCGGCGATGATGACGCGCAGGTACTCAATCGGCGTGGTGGCATACAGGGTGAGTGTGCCTTCTTTTTTTGCACCTACTACAAGGCGCGCCTGACGGTCGGCACCTTCGTGCAATGCGAGTGTTGCCGCCGACTGTGCCGCAACAATCGCCGAAACGCTGATCAGGAAAAACGATATAAAAATGCGGGTGAGATGATGCATCAGCAATTCTCCTTCAATGACATTTCCAATGCATCGACATTAGTACGCCACATTGATGTTTTTTACCTGCGTGTAGCTCAACAATTCGCCAATCGAATGTTCGCGGCCGATGCCGCTGTCTTTATAACCGCCGAACGGCGCACCCTTGAAACGTTTGCCGCCATGGCCGTTGATCCACACATAACCGGCTTCGATTGAATCCGCCATGCGCAGCGCGGTGCCGATATCGTTGGTCCAGATATTGGCACAGAGGCCGAAGTCGATATCGTTGACCTCGTTCAGCATTGCCGCTTCGTCGTCCCACGTCAACACACTCATCACCGGGCCGAAAATTTCCTCCTGCTCGATGACCATGCCGTGTTTGACACCGACAAAAATGGTGGCGTCGATGAAGTAGCCTTGTTTCAGATGCTCGCCCGCCACATGGCCGCCGCCGCAAACAATGGTGGCGCCTTCTTTTTTGCCGGTCTCGATATAGTCCATCACACGGTGGTAGTGTTCGCGCGTGATCACCGGGCCCATTTGGGTCGCTTCCAATTCCGGCAAGCCAATGCGGATTTTTTTGACGCGCGCCAGCACCGCCGCCATAAAGGCATCGTGAATTTTTTTGTGGACGAACACGCGTGAGTTGGAGCCGCACGATTGCCCCTGCGAAACGGTGAAGTTCATCCCCGCCACTGCCGCTGCCGCCGCTTTATCGATATCGACATCGGGATAAACGATGAGCGGATTTTTGCCGCCGAGCTCAAGGCTCACA
>JANLQC010000266.1:0-3344 GCA_031367575.1 Betaproteobacteria bacterium
CGTTTCTTCGCCCGGCCCCGGCATGCTGTACGGAATATCGAAAGATTGAATCGCGGTCAGCGTGCGAAAAATCAGCGCCACCAGCATTGACGGTACCAACAACGGCAACGTGATCTCAAAAAATTGTGTGGCATGACTGGCACCATCGACTTCGGCAGCTTCATAAAGCGACTTCGGAATCGTTTGCAATCCGGCGAGCAGTATCAGCGCCATGAACGAAGACGTCTTCCAAATGGTGGCAATACAAATCGCCATCATTGTCAGCGCGGCCGAATTGAACCAGACCTGTGGTGTGATGCCGATGCGACGCAATACATCGTTGACGACGCCATACTCGCTGTGAAAAAACCACGCGAAGGTCAGCCCGACGAATGCAAGCGGCATCGCCCACGGCAGCAACAGCGCCAGGCGGATCGGCCCGCGCCACTTGAACGGCATGTTCGCGAGCAACGCCAGGCCCAATCCAAACACCAGCGAACCCGGCACCGTGACGGCGACGATGATCAGGGTGTTTTTCACTGCGCGCCAGAATTGCGGATCGCCCATCACCAGCGCGTAATTCTCGATGCCGACCCAGCGCGACGGATTTCCGGTGAGTAGCCGCACATCCTGAAAACTTTGCACCAGCAAGGTCGCGACCGGATAAACAATCACCAGTGAAATGAACACGAATGCCGGCGCGAGCAGCACGACCGCCAGCGCGCGATCGTCCATGTCGGCGATGCGTTCAAGCAGGGAGGGCTTGTTCACTCTGCCCGTTGTGCCGGGTGAATTCATGTCGCTCATCTTGTCTATCTCAACGCCCGCCGAAACCGATGTTCAATTTCATCAAGTGCTTGCTCCGGTGTGCGCGCACCGGCCATCACGCTGTTGAAATTGATGCGCAGCGCATCTGAAATTGGACGATACATGGGGGTCACCGGCCGCGGGCGCGCGGTCTCGACCACCGGCAACGCGGCGCTGAACCAGGGGTTCGCCTTGATCACATCGGGATCGTTAAAAACCTCTGCGAACGCGGGCTGCATCGAGCCGCGCAATGCCAATTGTTTGGCGACGGCCGGGCTGGAAAGCCAGCGCACCAGCTTCACTGTTTCTGTTTTGTTTTTTGAAAACGCCGACACCGCCCAGCTCCAGCCGCCCATGCACGATACCGCCTCGCCGCCCGGCATCGAAGGTAATTTCACCACGCCGACCTTGCCTTTCACTTTGCTGGTGTCGCCGTTCTGAAAATGGTTCCAGGCGAATCCCCAGACGATGCCGAACACTACTTTGCCGGCCTGAAATTCTTTGCGCGTATCGTCGGTGCCGACTTCCGATATGTTGGCTTTGGCGACGCCATCGGCCACCATTTTCTGCCACATCGCGAGTCCGGCCAGCGCCTTGGTGCGATCAAATCCCAATTTTCCATCGCGCACCACTTCCCCACCCAGACTCCAGTAGGGCAGCAGAAACGAACACACCGCGCCCTCGATGGCCTTGCCCTGAAAACTCAGGCCTTGCAGATTGGGATCACGCTCAATATCCATCACTTTTTTGGCGATACGCGCGAGCGCCGGCCACGTGGTCGGCGGCGCTTCGCCGACTTTATCAAGCAGGTCTTTGCGGTAATAGAGAAACATCGCGTCGGAAAATGCCGGCAGCGACACCGTCTTGCCATCCACCGTATTTGCCGCGCGATATTGCGGCAGATAACGCGAAAGCACCGCTTCGCGATCAGCACCGAAGTAACTATCGAGCGGTTCCGCCCACTTCGCGGCGGCGTATTGCGCCGGGCGCACCACGTCGATGATGAACGCATCGAGCGTGGGATCGCGCGCGGTGAGGATGGTGCTCAAGTAGCGCTGCAACAATTCCGACGTGGCACCGCCCACTTCGAGGCTGACCTCCACACCCGGGTTCGCGGCCGAATATTCCTTGAACATTTCGCGGAACACGTCCGGGCGATGCTGGCCACCGACCAGAAATTTCAGGCGCGTTTGCGCGTCCGCGTTCGCCGAGAGCGCGATTAGTATCGTCAGGCAACAAGTAGCAAAGTGTCGCATCAAGGTGGCTATAGCTTCGATGAAATTCCGGTTACTGAAGGATGGCGCGCGTCAGACGGAGCACTTCTCCCTTTGCAAAGGGAGATTGAGAGGGATTTGCAGCGGTTGCGCCTTCATGACGACCGAAAATCCTCCTCAATCCTCCTTTAAAAAGGAGGAAGTGCTTCGCTATTCGTGTCACAGGAAATTGCATTGCCACTTTCAGCAAGCCGTTAAATAACTGCGCCGCTCGCGCGATCGAACAAATGGCTTTTGCCCATGTCCAGAAAAATGCCCGTAACATCGCCCGGCGAGAAGGCGATACCGGGCGGCATGCGCGAGACGATTTCTCCGCCGGAGCAGGCAAACGTCACCAACGTTTCCGCACCCAATGGCTCAACCACGACAACTTTCGCATTGATGCGTATCGACTCTGCTGCCGCATCGGCGCGAACGTCCTCAGGCCGAATGCCAAGCTCGACGGGCTGTCTTTCAATCCCGCCTGCGCGGCACCCCGGCGGCAGGCTCAGCAAGGTGCCATCATTCAGCCGCACCGAAAGCGTAGTGCCCTCCCGCGTGATCACGCCCTGCAGAAAATTCATCGGCGGTGAACCGGTGAAGCCCGCGACAAATTTCGACACCGGTTGATTGTAGATTTGATCGGGCGTGCCGACTTGCATGATGTTGCCGCCGGATAGCACGACGATGCGCTGGGCCAGTGTCATCGCTTCGACCTGATCGTGTGTCACATAAATGGTGGTGGCACCGATGCGTTGATGCAATTTCTTGATCTCCGTGCGCATTTCGGCGCGCAGCAGCGCATCGAGGTTCGACAGAGGCTCGTCGAACAAAAACAATTTCGGCTGGCGCACGATGGCGCGGCCCATCGCCACGCGTTGGCGTTG
This sequence comes from Betaproteobacteria bacterium, assembly GCA_031367575.1. Taxonomy (GTDB): domain Bacteria; phylum Pseudomonadota; class Gammaproteobacteria; order Burkholderiales; family Usitatibacteraceae; genus UKL13-2. The sequence continues at coordinate 2,927 of JANLQC010000266.1, forward strand.
ACCGCCGGACAATGCGCGCGGCTTTCGATCCAGCAAGTGATCGATTTTCAGAATCGCGGCGGCTTCCTTTACCCGCCTTTCAATATCGGCGGCGGGAAACTTACGCAATTTCAAACCGAACGCGAGATTGTCGAACACGTTCTTGTGCGGATACAACGCGTAATCCTGAAATACCATCGCGATATCGCGTTCGCGCGGTGGCAGATCGTTGACCACGCGGCCTTCGATGGCAATGGTGCCGCCGCTGATCGACTCCAATCCGGCGACCATCCGCATCAGCGTAGATTTTCCGCAACCCGATGGGCCGACGAAAACCACGAACTCGCCTTTGTGGATTTCAAGGTCGATACCGTGCACGACCTTCATGCCGCCCTCGTAGATCTTGACGACTTTTTCAAATGTGACGCCGGACATGATC
>JANLQC010000303.1:0-1915 GCA_031367575.1 Betaproteobacteria bacterium
CCGTGGCAACGCCGGTCAACGCCTGCGGTGAGCCGAGTGTCGCGTAAATCGAAACCGCCGCCAGCGGAATCAATGCGCCCAACACGCCCATCAACCACCATGGCGCACGCCGCGATCCGGTAATCGTCGGCGCTACCGTGGTTTGATCTCCGGGTGCCACGGGCACTTCATCGACCAGGCGCTGCGAAAGTTCGTTCAGCGCCGAATCGCGTTCTTCGGCACTGATCACCCCGCGCGAAAACTCATCTTCGATCTCACGCTTGGCCGAGCGAAACACCGCGACGTTACTGGCCGCGTCGGACAGGTTGATCGAATCGGCTGCCGACACCGGCGTGCGCCTGCGAAAAAGCGGCACCAGCACAAAGGCCAGCGCCACCAACAACATCAGGGTCGCAACGACGATAAATGGAATCACGGGAATGGGTGGCTTTTCACCAGAAGGCAGGACGGAAATTATATCGCGCATGCCCCGCGGCTCGGATGGGAACTGCGCGGCCTTTGCGTTGGCGCAAGGAAATTGGCGGGTTGGCGTAGTGGGCGCACCGTGAAATGGACATCCGATGCCATGAAAAAATTGCAAACACCCTCTAGCACTGGTGCGGCTTTCGACGGCTTTTCAGCCTGGGAGTCTCGCCAGTGCTTGAGTTCGTCGATTCCAGTCACGATAAGGGTGAAAAATCATCGCGCCGGGATTTGACGCCAAATGTGCGCTTTTGCTTTTTCTAATAGGATGACCTAATTTGCGCCATGCAATTTATCGCGTTAGTATTTGCGATCCAAACCTCCGAATATGACGCGTTGCAAACCATTGAATGGGAGAGGTAATTCAAAGTTTGGCCGCAAGTTAACCATCAACCTACGCCCGCAAACATTGCAACACATCCAATGTTCCATCGTCACCAATGAATGAACTCCTAACGTGGTTAGCCGATCACGACAAGCTTTCGGGGTGGGCACAAGCTATTGTGCGCACTCTTGGCACTCTTTGTTGCGCTCATCGTCGTGAGCCTGCAAGCACGCTACGCTGCTCGCCAAGATGATCGGCGCACAGCAGAGCGCATCAGGTCACTCGCCAGAACGCTCCAGTACTGGCGGGATATTTGCGTGAACTCATATGCCCTACGGCAGCACGAGTCGCAGCAAAAAGATATCCTTGTACTGCATGCGAACTTGCACGAGTTCAACCACACCGCGTCCGAGATCAATAAGTTCGCATTCGTCGACGCACCGAGTCAGCTGGTTTTTCGCGCGCTTACCAAATATCGCAGCATGTGCGGCCCGCTTTCCCAATTCATGAATCCGGAATACAAAGTGCCGCTGCAAGCTGCGGAACTGAAGGAGTTCGATAGAATTCTTGAAGAGCTGAGCGAAATGACCCGCGGCTTGTTCGCTGACGCCAATCGCATCTCAAATTAGAGTCTGCAATGTGTTGCGAAAAGACCCGGCCTAACCTTTCGCGCCACAAGACCGCCTTCGGCGACCGGCGAATTGGAATTACATCTTGAAAGCCACAACCGTTGAATAATTAGCTGCTATCGACGCATTTTTGCGCTCGAAATACAGCTTGAATGTCCAGTCTCGATTCGCTTTCCTGCACTCAAAGCGTTCTTGGTCGTGCGTTTTGAACGCCGCGCCAAGAATGGCGGCGCCGCTAGCCAAATTTGGTTCGTCGCGCGCGATGGCAACTCCGTTCTTTTCGCCTCGTTTGAAACGGCGAGCTTTGGCGTGGCAATGCTTACTGAAGGCACCGCAGCTTTGGTATTGCATCATGTTCCCACGATTGTGGGCGCAGCGTACCATTTCTTGGGTGACCTCAAGTAGGCAAGATGACCATTGACGAACAAGGTTTGGTTTTGCAGCGGAAACCCAACCATGATCTCAACCGTTCGTTGGGCAAGGCTGGTCGATTCGCGCC